>CAUJEQ010000199.1 GCA_963169135.1 Chloroflexota bacterium | reverse complement strand
CCCCGCGCGGACGTTTACTCCACAGGAGGCGGCTTGTGGCTCGCTTGATTCTCGGGGGTTCGATGCTGATCACCGCGGTGCTCGCGAG
Organism: Chloroflexota bacterium; assembly: GCA_963169135.1. GTDB lineage: Bacteria > Chloroflexota > Dehalococcoidia > Tepidiformales > Tepidiformaceae > Amarobacter. The sequence continues at coordinate 4,183 of CAUJEQ010000199.1, read as the reverse complement.
TCTCGGCGTCGCCATCATGCGGGTGAATGCGCACCAGGGTCCTGGTGATGCTGGACCACCGGACATCATCACCGTCATTGGCAGTGTCGAGCCGGTGTTGGTGTCGCAAACGCACCTCACCACCTGCGCATCGAGCGAAGTGACGGTTAGCCTTATCTTCCCGGGCCCGCCACGCGCGGGATACAACCGCATCGACGAAGCTCCCCGCCTCAGCGCTAGAACCGTACGAGTTGATGCCGAAGGTGCCGTTGCGACCTCTCTCGACGTGCCGGCGGAGTACCCCGGCGCGTGGCTTGGGTACGTGGCCATGGAGGGCGCGTGCGTGACCGCGGCCCGGCAACAGTTGCTTGCCAGTGTGCGCGTTGCTGTCCCACTCGGCACTCAAGCCGCTCGTGATTTGGGCATCGACGCCGAGGTGGGGAGCGTGGTCGTCATCCCTGCTGAGGCTGTTGCCACCTACCCGATCATGGTTGATGACCCCGAGAAAGGCCCCTACAAGCACTTCGCGCCGGTGCGCCTGGTCGATGCCGCAGGGAACGTCTGCGCCGAGGCCCGCGATCCATCCGTCGACGCCGCGGGCGACATCGTCGTTGTCGTGCCAGATGGAGCTTGCGGGGAGGTAGCCAGCCTGGTGGTGGGGCCACGAAGTGTCACTCTCGTCGACAAGGCCATTCTCCGCGCCGGGTACGCAGTTGGAATGCCCATCACGTGGCCGCCGCCGAGCTCGGGCGGTCCGCTGCCTCCGGCTGTCGGGTCTGGGGCACCGACTGCTGCCGACCGCGCGGAAAGCGGCGACTGGTGGATAGCGGCTGCGTTTGTGGTGGCGGTTGTGGTGGGGACAGCAGCGCTCGCTGACGCCCGCTGGCGGCATTAGCGATGACTGGTGATCGACCGTTTCGCCGACCGGGTGGTACACGCCGGTCGGCGGCTTCTCGCCCCTAACTACCCCGCCAGCTGGTTCGCGAACCCACTGGCCTGCTCGTACGCGCTCGCCACCTGCAGGATCCGGCCCTCGTCGAAGAAGTTCCCGATGATCTGCAGCCCTACCGGCAGCCCCTCGCTGAACCCGCAGGGCACGCTCACCGCCGGCAGCCCCGCAACCGAGGCCGGCAGCGTGTAGATGTCGTTCAGGTACATCGCGTAGGGGTCGTCCACCTTCGCGCCGATGGGGAAGGCAACCGCCGGCGAGGTCGGCGTCACGATCACATCGTATTTCGCGAACGCCTCCGCGAATTCGTTGTTGATGACCGTGCGCACCTTCTGTGCTTTCAGGTAGTAGGCGTCGTAGTAGCCCGCGCTGAGCGCGTAGGTGCCGAGCATGATGCGCCTCTTCACTTCGTTCCCGAACCCTTGCGCGCGCGTCTGCTCCATGTTGTCCCACATCGTCGGGCCGCTGCGGTCGCTGAAGCCGTACTTCACGCCGTCGTAGCGCGCCAGGTTCGCCGAGGCCTCGCTCGGAGCGATGATGTAGTACACCGCCAGCGCGTGGTCCGTGCTCGGCAGCGAAAGCGAACGGTCCACCGTCGCTCCAAGCGATTCGAGCGTCGCCAGCGCCTCCTCGATCCGCGCCGTCACCCCCGGCTCCATCCCGGCGATGAAGTACTCTTTCGGCACGCCGATCTTCATCCCCTTGATGTCGCGGCCAAGGTAATGGCGCATGTCGGGCATCGGCTCGGGGTTGCTCGTCGAATCGCGCGGGTCGTGCCCGCCGATGCACTGCAGCATCGTCGCCACGTCTTCCACGTCGCGCCCGATCGGCCCGACCTGGTCGAGCGAGCTCCCGAAGGCGACGATACCGAAACGGCTCACCCGCCCGTAGGTCGGGTCGAGCCCGACGTTCCCGCACAGCGCCGCCGGTTGCCGGATCGACCCGCCCGTATCGCTCCCGAGTGCCAGCAGCGCCTCGCCCGCCGCCACCGCCGCCGCCGATCCGCCCGAGCTGCCCCCGGGCACAAGGCCGGTGTTCCACGGGTTGCGCGTCGGGCCGTAGGCCGAATGTTCGGTCGACGAGCCCATCGCGAACTCGTCCATGTTCGCCTTGCCAACCATCACCGCGCCCGCCCGGCGCAGGTTCTCATACACGTGGCTGCTGTACGGCGGGATGAAGTTCTCCAGGATCTTCGAGCCCGCGGTCGTGCGCACACCCTTCGTCACGATCAGGTCCTTCACGGCCACCGGGATGCCGGCGAGCGGCGTGGCGGTGCCCGATGCGAACTTCGCGTCCGCTTCTTTCGCCTGTTCGAGGGCGAGTTCTGCTGTGAGCGTGATGTAGGCGTTCACCTTTGGTTCCATCTCGGCGACGCGGTCGAGTACGGACTGCGTCAGCTCGACGCTGGTGAACTCCTTGTTGCGGAGCTGTTCGTGCGCTTCGTGGGCGGTCAGCCGCCAGAGCTCGCTCATTCCAGCACCGCCCGCACGCGGATGTAGCCATCCTCGGTCTGGGGCGCATTGGCCAGGGCCTCCGCCTGTGAGAGCGACGGCGCAACCAAATCCTCGCGCATGACGTTAGAGAGAGGGAGCGGGTGCGCGGTCGGCTCGACGCCTTCGGTGTCGACTGCGGCCAGTGCCGCGAAGTGATCGAGGATGCCGGAAAGCTGCGCGGTGAACCGTTCGACGTCGGCATCGCTCAGGGCGATGCGGGCCAGCCGGGCAATGTGGAGGACTTCTGCAGACGTGAGCGCCATGACCAAAAGGGTACAGGAACGATCCCTTAACCGCGCCGGTTCACCGGGCCGGTGGGCTTTGTTACCCTCCGTGAAGATGCACCCCGCAGCGGCACGCGCCGCAGGCATCGCCCGGAGTTCCGTCCAATGAGCGCGCTTCTCGTGCGCAGGCGGCTTCGCGCCCGCAGGGCCTCCCGATCGAACCGCGCCCGCCCGATCATCATCGCTCTCCTGGGGCTCGTCGGCCTGGGCGCGGTCTGTGCCGCCGCCGGCCTTGGCGCGCTGTTCGCCGTCTATAACTCCTACGCCGACGACTACGTCCCCATCGAAGAGAAGCTGCTCCAGGTGAGCAACGTTGCCACCGAAATCTACGATCGGGGCGGCCCCGATAGCGGTGTCCTCCTGGGCACCCTTGCGAACCCCAACGCCCAGCTGCTCGATCCGGTCCCCCTCAGCGAAATCTCGCCGTGGCTCATCGAGGCAACCATTTCTACCGAGGACGATGGCTTCTGGGACCACCCGGGCGTGAACCTGAAGGGCCTGATGCGTGCGGCCTACGAGAACTACGTGCTCGATGAGTTCGGCTCGGGTACCGGCGGTTCGTCGATTACCCAGCAGCTCATCAAGAACGTCTACATCTGCCCCAGCATCAGCGCAGGCGACGAAGAAGCGCCCTGTGTGACCGCCGAGCGCACGCTCGACCGCAAGTTGCGCGAGATCACCTACGCGATCGAGTTAGAGAAGGACTATTCGAAAGAAGAAATCCTCACCTGGTACCTGAACCAGATCTCCTACGCCGACCGCTACGTCGGCGCCCAGGCTGCCGCCCAGGGCTACTTCCGCAAGGATGCGAAGGACCTCACCCTCGCCGAAGCGGCGCTGCTTGCCGGCATCCCGCAGGCGCCGACCAAGTATCACCCTCGCCTCAATTGTCTCAAGGGCGACGATGACCAGTGCATCCTCGATCAGCTCGGCCGCGGGACCATCGGTGGCGATGCCAAGGCACGCCAGGAGGACGTACTCGACCTGATGGTCCGCCACGAGCGCGCCACCCGTGAGGAAGTTGAAGCGGCGAAGGCCGAAGAGTTGAGGGTTTACCTGGCCTCCAACCCCCAGCGCGCTGAAGCGTTCATTGACAACCAGGTCGAACCGCGCCTCATCCGCATGTGCGAAGCGGGCCTGCTGCCGAAGGTCGAAGGCGCGCCAGACTGCAAGTCGAGCGTCCACGCCGCCGGCTACCGGGTCACCTCTACCCTGGACTGGGAGGCGACCGACCTTGCGCTGCAGATGGCCCGGGGCTTCATCGCGACTGGTCTCGAAAATGGCTGCGAATGCAACAACGCCGCGATCGTCACCATCGAACCCTCTACTGGCGAGGTCATCGTCTACGCGCCAAACCGCGACCCCTCCTACAGATCTGACCGCCGCGTCGCCGGCGAAATCGACCAGCTCGTCGAGATCAACCAGCCCGGCTCGTCGTTCAAGCCCGCCGTTTATCTCAACTGGTTCGACACCCAGGA
>CAUJEQ010000198.1 GCA_963169135.1 Chloroflexota bacterium | reverse complement strand
CCTTCGTGATCGCCGCCGTCAACGTCGTCTTGCCGTGGTCCACGTGACCAATCGTCCCGACGTTTACGTGCGGTTTCGTCCTCTCAAATTTCGCCTTCGCCATTGTGGTGGTTCCTTTCTCGGTGGAGCCGTGTAGGTGGTGGTTAAGCCGTTGCCTGCTTGGTGAGCGTGGCAGCGATGTTCTTGGGAACTTCTTCGTAGTGGTCGAACTCCATGCTGTAACTCGCGCGTCCCTGGGTGAGGGAGCGGAGTTCAGTGGAGTAACCGAAGGTTTCGGCCAGCGGGACCATGGCGTGGACGACCTGGGTCTTGCCCATCGAGTCACTGCCCATGATCATCCCGCGGCGCGAGTTGATGTCGCCGACGACCGACCCGAAGTAATCCTCCGGGCAACGGACCTCGACCTTCATGATTGGTTCGAGGATGACGATGCCGGCCCTGCGGGCGGCTTCCTTCACACCGATCGAACCGGCATTCTTGAACGCCATTTCTGACGAGTCCACGGGGTGGTACGAGCCATCGACGAGGCTCACTTTGACGTCGAGGACCGGGTAGCCGGCGAGGATGCCGCCCTGGAGGGCTTCCTTGGCGCCCTGGCCGACTGCCGGGATGTACTCCTTGGGCACGGAGCCGCCCACGATCTTGTTTTCGAAGACGAAGCCCTGGCCGCGCTCGAGCGGTTCGACTTCGAGTTCGACGACGCCGTACTGGCCGCGGCCACCCGACTGGCGGACGAAGCGGCCTTCCGCCTTTGCCGGCTTTGTGATCGCCTCGCGGTAGGACACCTGCGGGCGTCCGACGTTGGCTTCCACTTTGTGTTCGCGCTTCATGCGGTCGACGATGACTTCGAGGTGGAGTTCGCCCATGCCGGAGATGAGCGTCTGGCCGGCTTCTTCGTCGAAAGTCCAGTGGAAGGTGGGGTCTTCTTCCGACATCTTGGCAAGTGAGTTGGCCAGCTTGTCCTGGTCTTCCTTGCTCTTCGGCTCGAGCGCGACGCGGATGACGGGCTCGGGGAAGATGATGTTTTCGAGGATGATCGGCTGTTCCTGGGAACAGAGGGTGTCGCCGGTGAACGTCTGCTTGAGGCCGACAGCGGCAGCGATGCCGCCCGCGCCCATGTGCTGGATCTCTTCCCGCTGGTTTGCGTGCATCAGGAGGAGGCGGCCCACTCGCTCGCGCTCGTCCTTGGTGGAGTTATAGAGCGATTCGCCGGACTTGAGGATTCCGCTGTAGACGCGGATGTAGGCCAGGCGGCCGACATAGGGGTCGGTGACGATCTTGAAGGCGATTGCGCTGAGCGGGGCTTCGTCGGTTGGCGGGCGTTCGACTTCGCCGCCGTGCTTGGGGTCGACACCCTTCACCGGCGGGACGTCGGCGGGGCTGGGGAGGTAGTCGACGACAGCATCGAGCATGAGCTGGACGCCCTTGTTCTTGAGGGCCGAGCCGCAGAGGACGGGGTGGGCGAGGTTTGCCAGGGTGGCGCGCCGGATGGCCGTTTTCAGTTCGTGGGCGCCGATCTCGTGACCTTCGAGGTAGCTGATGGCGATCTGGTCATCGACGTTGCCGATGCCTTCGATGAGCTTCTCGCGCCCGGCCACCGCTTCCTGGACGAGGTGCTCGGGGATGTCGCGGCGCTCGGGCTTATCGCCCTTATCGCCGCCGAACCACCACCAGCACTGCTCGATGAGGTCGATGCAGCCATCGAACTCGGACTCGGCGCCGACCGGGATCTGGAGCGGCACGGGGTTGGCGCCGAGGCGCTCGACCATCATATCGACGGTGCGCCAGAAGTCCGCGCCGGTGCGGTCCATCTTGTTGACGAAAGCCAGGCGGGGGACCCCGTAGCGGTCGGCCTGGCGCCAGACGGTCTCGGACTGGGGCTCGACGCCGGCGACGGCATCGAAGACCACGCAACCGCCATCGAGGACGCGGAGGCTGCGTTCGACTTCAGCGGTGAAATCGACGTGGCCGGGCGTATCGATCAGGTTGAAGTGGTGGTCGTTCCACTCGCAGGAAGTGGCGGCGGAAGTGATGGTGATACCGCGCTCGCGCTCCTGCTCCATCCAGTCCATGACGGCCGCGCCTTCATGGGTCTCGCCGATCTTGTAGGTTCTCCCGGTGTAAAACAGGACGCGTTCGGACACGGTGGTCTTGCCCGCGTCGATGTGGGCAATGATCCCGATGTTCCGGATGCGCTCGATTTCAGCAGTGCGGGGCATGGATCTCCTGCGGCTTTCGATTTACCAGCGGTAGTGGACGAAGGCGCGGTTCGCCTCGGCCATACGGTGAGTGTCGTCTTTGCGCTTGATGGCGGCGCCGGTGCCGTTGGCAGCATCGAGCAGCTCGCTGGCGAGCTTCTCGCTCATGGAGCGGCCGTTGCGGCTGCGGGCCGCGTTGAGCAGCCACCGCATGGAAAGCGCGAGCCGCCGGTCCGGGCGGATTTCGACGGGGACCTGGTAAGTGGCGCCACCGACGCGGCGGGGTTTCACTTCGAGCACCGGAGTCGTCTGGCGTACGGCCTGCTGGAAGACATCGAGCGGGTCGCGGCCGGTCTGGTCCTGGATACGGCTGAAGGCGCCATAGACAACGCGCTCCGCAGTGCTCTTCTTCCCGCGGGTCATCACCTTGTTGATGAGGACCTGGACCGTGGGGTTGTTGTAGCGCGCATCGGGCGGCGTCGGTCGCCGTTCGGGTCGGTTGCGTCGGGCCATGGCTCAGGACTCCGGGTATCGAATGGTCTGTGGCCGATTACTTGCGGCCGGCGGTCTGGGCATTCTTGCGAGTGCCGTATTTGCTGCGTCCCTGCTTCCGGTTATTCACGCCGGTCGCGTCGAGGGCGCCGCGCACGATGTGGTAGCGGACGCCGGGGAGGTCCTTCACACGGCCGCCACGCACGAGCACGACGGAGTGTTCCTGGAGGCTGTGGCCCTCTCCGGGGATGTAGGCAGTGACTTCGATGCCGTTCACGAGGCGGACGCGGGCCACCTTGCGGAGGGCCGAGTTCGGCTTCTTCGGCGTCTGGGTGCGCACCTGGGTGCACACGCCGCGCTTTTGGGGATTGCCCTTTGCGCTGGCCTTGCTGAGGCGGCCGGTGTGCGAGTTGAAGCTGAAGAGGAGGGCAGGAGCACCCGACTTCTTGTGCTTCGGAGAGCGTCCCTTGCGGACGAGCTGGTTGATGGTCGGCATTACTGCTTCCCCTGCTTT
>CAUJEQ010000197.1 GCA_963169135.1 Chloroflexota bacterium | reverse complement strand
TCATCGCGCTCTCGGACATGGCTCCTCCACGATACGCCAACGGGTTCGCCGGCATAGCGTGCCAGAGCCGGGCCGCCAACCCTACGGCCGACCGTCCTGAGAGCGGGGTGCCATGCGGCCAAAGCCGGATGGGCTCAGCGGGGCGGAGGCTTCCGGAAGAGGCCTTCCTGGGCGACGCTCGCGACACGGACGCCTTCGCGGTTGTACATGCCGGCAAACATCAGGCCGCGGGCGGCATGGGCGGCCGGGCTCTCGCTGACGTAGAGGATCCAGTCGTCGAAGCGCGGCGGCCGGTGGAACCACATCGCGTGGTCGAGACTGGCTGAAGCGCCGCCGGGCATCCAGATGCCGTAATGATGGGCGACCGTGGCGACCAGGCCGCTGTCGCTCAGGTAGAACATCGCGGCCGCGTGCAGGATCGGGTCTTCGGGGAGCGGGGCGTTCATCTTTCCCCAGACCATGCGGGCCGGCAGGCGCCCATCGCCGTCGCTTTCGCGGGTTGGGCGGGCGGCGGCGCGCAGGTCGATGGGGTGGTTCATGCGGCGGCGCATGCGGTCGGCCATACCGGGCGGGAGGTGTTCGGCCATGCGCGGCATGGCGATGGTGGTCCACCAGGGTTCGCAGGTCTCGGGGTCGGGGGCGTCGGGCATAGGCTCCTGGTGGGCGATGCCCTCTTCGGGTGCGACGAAGCTCACGGAGGCCTCGAAGATGGTGTGCCCGGCCTGGACCGCCGTGACCCTTCGGGTGAGGAAGTTGCGGCCTTCGCGGACGCGCTCGACGTTGTAGTCGATGGGGTCCTTGGGCTGGCCGGCCCGAAGGAAGTAGGCATGGAGCGAGTGGATCGCGCCGAAGCTGACGGTGCGCCCGGCGGCGACGACCGACTGGGCGAGGACGAGTCCGCCGAAGAGGCGGCCCTCTTCCTGGCCGGGTTCGCCGCGAAAGTGGTCGTAGTCTGTGGGCTCGAGGTTGAGTTGCCGGAGGAGAAAGGCGACAGCCTTATCCGGCGAATCCTGGGCGGGTTCGGTCATGCGGGAGGAACTCTTCTTGCGTCCACGCGGCATTGCCGTCGCGGCGCGGGGGATATGTGCAGCCAGCATAGCCGGAGGGGTGCTCTGGCGCATTGTGGGCGGCAGATGGTTCACCCGCGCAGCGGCCCAGGTTCGCCTCCGGCACCCCAGTTCGACCTGTCGCCAAGGCGGCCCGCTGCGCTCCATCGCGCCTGTCAGGGCGGGTGCTACTTCACGGTAATGGTTCCAATCATGTCCACCGGGTGGATATCGCACCGGAACTTGTACGTGCCTGGGTCCCCGGGTACATCCCACGTGAGCGTCCCGCTCTGGCCCGCGAGGATCACCTCAGGTATCGACACCGGACCCACATCGAATGCCCCCGAGGGGGTGGCAATGCGCATGTTGTGCGGCTGGAGGCCCTCGTTGGGTAGCGTAAACGTGACCCGAGAGCCCGCCGTTACGTCCACAGCGTCCGGTTTGAACACGTTGTCGCCCATGGCGATGGTGACCTCCCGTGTGGCGCCACCTCCCCCACCCGGCGTCGCCGTCGATGTCCTGGTCGGCGACCTCTCCGCCGTCGCTGGCGAGGTAGGGCTCGGCTCGGCTGCCCCGGGCACGCCAAGGGCCTGGAACGTCTCAGGATCCTCGTCCCCAATCACGCGGAGGATGCCGAGACCACCCTTCGATACACGTGCGATCGCATGGTCCACGAGCTTGTAGTCCCCGGGCACGTCGAGGCCGAAGTCGACGATCGACGCGCCGCCAGGCGGGATGAGGACGGTCTGGATGCCCTGCAGCGGCGGGCTCATCAACGTCCCGTACTGGTACGCCCGGTCGAAAATCTCCCCAATAATGTGGAAGCTCGATATCAGGTTCGGGCCGCCATTGGTCACATACAACCGGACTGTCTCGCCCGTGTTCGCCCGCAGGACATCGTCGCCCTGGAGCGCCCTGGTCGCACCGTTGAACACCACATAGGTTGGTTCCTCGGCAAGCAGCTTCGTCGAATCGAGCTGCGGGATCCCGCCGGGACCCGGCGTATCGCTCAGGTAGTACTCGTGTTGGCCCACGTAGAACTCTCGATCGACGGCGGGGCCCCGTGTCAGATCGTCGACCAGGATGGCACCGTACATGCCGTTGGAAATGTGGTCGGCCACTATGCCGGCCGCGCAGTGGTACATGAACAGGCCGGGCGCCTTCGCCTTGAACGTGAAGGCTTTCTCTTCTCCCGGCGCGACATTCGTCGCCTCCGCCCCGCCCCCGGGCCCGTTGACCGCGTGAAGGTCGATATTGTGGAGCGTCGTGTTCTCGGAGCGGTTTCGAAGGCGGATCTCGACCGTGTCTCCCACTCGCACCCGGATCAGCGGGCCGGGCACTGATCCGTTGAAGCTCCACTCGCGATATTCGACCCCCGGCGCAATCTCACGTAGCTCTTCCCGGGCCTCGAGGTTGACGACGACGTGTGTGGCGTCGCGGTTCACCCGCGGCGGGGCGTTGGGTGGCGCAACCAGCACGGCCTGGATGGTTTCCGTGCCCCCAGTCGAGCAGCTGGCCGCGGTGAACCCGGCCAGCAACACCACCGCAAGCAGGGGTGCATGAGCGTTTCGTGCCCAGTTCCTTATGCGTTGAATTTGAATAGTGGATATTTTGCCCCAGGCAAGTTTCGACAGAGTCCCCATTTTCGTGCTACCTCATTCTCACCTTACCCGAATCGGGCGGCGATTTATGCCACCGCGGTAGCCCATGCGCACTTCGCGGCCTGCGCCGCCTCGCCTCATTGCGCGGTCGGCGGTTTCAGCCGCCGCGCGGATGGCGGGTATTAGCCCCGAGAGGAGGGGGACCCGAGGCTGCTCTACCATTTCGACGTGGACCCACGAGGTATCGAACGCGAGGCAGTGCGAGACTTCTGTCGCGCAAACCGAGCGCGCCGGCTGGCGCTGTTCGGATCGGTTCTGCATGGCGAAGCCGGGCCTGAGAGTGACGTTGACCTCCTCGTGGAGTTCGACCCGCATGTCCGGATCGGGCTGATCCGCCTGGCCGAACTCGAGCTTGGACTTTCCCGGCTGTTGCACGCGAAGATCGATCTGCGCACGGCCCGCGATCTGAGCGAGCGATTCCGGCCCGAGGTTCTCGCAGAAGCCGAGGTGCTGTACGCAGCCGCGTGACCGGATTCGACTCGAGCACATCGTTGACGCTGCGCGCGAGGCCATGGAGTTTGCGCTGGACTCTCAAGGGAGCAGCCGGGATCCAACCGCCTGTTGCTTCATGCGCTTGTGCGCTGCCTGGAGATCATCGGGGAAGCCGCCACCCAGCTGCCCGAGGAAACGCACGCGAGCATCCCGAATGTGCCGTGGGCCGGCGTCCGGGGCATGCGCAACCGGCTAATTCACGCCTATTTCAGCGTCGATCCCTTCTTGTCTGGGACACTGTCACTGTCGATCTGCCGCCGGTCGTTGGAGCCGTCCTTCAGAGCCTTCAACAAGACGACAGTTCCCGGACCTGAACCACGGGTGCGTTTAGCCGCGCAGCGGGAAGATGGCGAACGTGCCGAGCGCCTTCGCAACCAGGCGGTCGCCATTGCGCACCTCTGATTCGAGGAAGGCGACGCGCTTGCCCTTGTTCAGCACCTTCGTCTCGCACTCGAGCGTGCCGCCGCGTACGCCAGCGATGTAGACCATCTTCAGCTCGATGGTGGC
>CAUJEQ010000196.1 GCA_963169135.1 Chloroflexota bacterium | reverse complement strand
GGGGCGTGGAAGGATGCGGTAGCGGTCCGCGTGCCGCTCACGGCTCAGCTGGGCTCGTACGCGGCCGGTGGCGGGAGTGTGCAAACGGTGAGCGCGAAGGCGCTGCATTACAACGACACGCTCTACGTCCGGGTGGAATGGAAGGATGCCACCAGGGACGACGCCACCACGCGCGTGGAGGACTTTTCCGACGCGGTGGCGCTCGAGTTCCCCGCAAAGACGGCCTCGACGGTGCCGTCCGTATGCATGGGCCAGGCTGATGCCGGGGTGAACATCTGGCACTGGCGCGCCGATTCCGACGCGGGCCTGCGCGACCCCGTAGAAATCTATGCGGGTGCCTCGGTCGACGGGTATCCCTCAACGGACACGCTGTTCTACACGGCACGTGAGGCCGGCAACCCCTACGCCAACCCGGATCTTGGGGCGGTGCAAACACTCGTTTCACAGGCCTTCGGACAGCTGACCACGTCAACGGTGCAGGATGTCCAGGGAAAGGGGACGTGGGGGAACGACACCTGGGCGGTCGTGTTCGCGCGGCCCTATACGAGCGAAGGCCCGGACCATGCCGGGTTCGGTGCAGGCGCCCGGACAGACATCGCGTTTGCGGTGTGGGACGGCAGCCAGGACGAGCGCAACGGCCTGAAGTCGGCTTCGCAGTTCATCACGCTGTCGATCGCCGGAGCGAAAGTACCGGGTGACGGCGGGTTCAACTCCACGGCAGCAATCCTGGGGGCCGCGATGCTGGTCGGATTCACCGCGCTGGGCATCGGCCTTGGGGTGTACGGCTACCGGGAGGGGAAGAGGTAGGGAAATGGCTGCGCGGCAGATCGCAGAACGGCACCCGGCGGCGGCCCTGCCGCCAGTGATCGCTCTCGGAGCGGCAGGCCTGGCGGTTGCCTCCACGATCGAGTTGCTCATCCTGCGAACGTTCACGAGAACGGCCATCCACATCCCGGGCATCACGGCGCTCAGGGAGCCGTACGAGATCTTGAGTTTCGGCGGCCGGTACGCCTATTTCGTCGCCGTCACGCTGCTGTTGTTCGCGGTGCCGGCGGCAGCATGGACGCTGTGGAGTCGCGGTGGACCTGTGCGGCGCGGGATGGCCGTGGCCATGGGCGTCTTTGCGGCGATGAGTGGGCTGGCGGCCATGGAAGTCGCCGGGCGTCTCGCGCTGGATACGGCGACAGCCGGGTCAGTCGCAGTGCTCGCCATCGGCACGGTTTCGCTGGTACGGCGCCGGGTCACGGTCGTGCCGATCGGGCTGTTCGCAGGTGCATTCGTGCTCAGCGCCGCCCACACACTCGGACAGTCCGCCGCTCAGGAGGGGGTTGTGACGCTCCGGACCGATGCCGCTCTGACTGCGGCAGAGGTGGTTGGGGTGGCGTTCGCTCTGGCGGCGCCGCTGCTCGCCCGGGGTGCCATGGACCGCGTGTCCATCGCATCGGGAGCCATCGTGGCAGCGGTGGTATTCGCTGCCTTCCTGGGGAATGGCGGGGCGACAGCGCGGTTTCTGCTCCTCTGGAACGAAGGACTCTCGGGGGTGCTGCCTTCGGTGGCGTATGCCGGAGCGGCCGGGTGCCTGGCAGCCACGCTGGCGGCTTTCGCCAGGGCCCGGAACGGGCTGGCTGCCGCAGGCCTGGTGTTGCTGGTCACCGGCGGAATCGGACTGCACAGCACCTACCAGTCCGGGCTGGCAATTGCCGGGATGGCATTGTTGGCGATGGCGCTTCCGTACATGCCAGAGCGGCGCAAGCACCGGGACGACAGTGGCGGCGCTGAGGATGGGGCGCGCGGCGTGATGCCCGGCGCCCCGGCGGAAGCCTAAGCCTGTTCCTCGCGCTTCGCCCGTTGGTCGGCCAGCTCGGCTTCCATCCGGTCGCGCATGCCCTTCTCGTCTTCCGCGGAGATCGACGGAGGGGCAGACTTGTTCGAGTGCTTCCCGGGGTGAGCCTCCAGCCACTCTTCATGAGTTTCCTGGCGACCGAGCAGTTTCTTGAGCCATCCCATAGTTCGCGTTCCTCGCTTGGCGGCCCGTTCTAAGAGGGTCGCAGTGCCACCATAAACCTTTCCGGACCGTCTGCCGATAGGTTTGAATGATCCCGAATGTGTTTGGTGGCGGAGGACGGACGAACAATCCGTTGCCGGGTGGGCGTATTGTGGAACCGGTACGCGCCCCGAAACGTTGGGTGATTATGAGAACACCGGGCGGCACCTTCCTGCGGCACCGACTGCGCCGGCGGTATGCGGGCGTGGCTGCAGCCTTCTTGACGGTGGCCGCACTACCGCTTTACGCCTTCTGTGCACCGTTCGACTCCCCGGAGCCGAAGCTCACCGTGCCGGGCACGGTCGTGCTTGCTGTTGATGGCACCGTGCTGCAACGGGATGGAGGCGAGGGATTCCGCATCCCGGTCTCGCTGGACCAGGTAGCGCCCGTGGTCATCCAGGCCACCATCGCCGCCGAGGACCAGCGCTTCCGCAGTCACCCAGGAGTCGACCCGGTGGCAGTTCTGCGGGCAGCATCGACGTTCCGGTCGGAGCGTTCGGGCGCTTCCACAATCACCCAGCAGTTGGCCAGGCGGGTCTACCTCGATGGCGGCGGCGGACCTCTTCCGGTGCGAAAGGTGCGCGAATCGCTCATCGCGCTGCAGCTCGAGGCGCACCGTTCGAAAGACGAGATCCTCGAACTCTATCTGAACGAGGTGTACTACGGGCGGGGCGCCTACGGCATCGAAGCGGCGGCACGGGTGTACTTCGGGGTTTCGGTGAGGAACCTGGACCTCGCGCGGGCGAGCTTCCTTGCCGGGCTGCCGCAGCTGCCATCGGTATATGAACCGTCGGTCGATAAAACGGGTGCGCGGGCCCGCCAGGCCTACGTGCTGCGGCGGATGGCGGCCGATGGATCGATTTCCCCGGAGCAAGCACGGGCGGCGGAGGGCGAGCCCCTGGCCCTCCTGCCGGACATCGAACCGGCAGTCGCCCCGCAGTTCGTGGCATGGGCGATGGCGGAGTTGGCTCGCGTGCGGCCGGACCTCGCGGGAGCGCGCGGCCTGGTGGTCGAGACGACCCTCGATGCTGGCCTGCAGCAGGAAGCCGAGCGGCTGGCGCGGATGCATGTCGGCAGCCTCGCCGACCGAAACGTGACCAACGCGGCGGTGACCGTGGTTGAGCCGGAGACCGGGCGGGTGCTGGCGATGGTGGGCAGCATCGGCGACGAAGAGACCGGTGGCGCGATCAACATGGCGGTCACGCCCCGCCAACCGGGTTCGGCACTCAAGCCGTTCCTCTATGCCGCAGCGTTCGAGCGCGGGTTCACCGTCGCGACGCCGCTCCTCGACGTGCCAACCGCGTTCGAAACGAAGGACGGGCTCTATAGCCCCCAGAACTTCGATAAGCAGTTCCACGGCGTGGTGCCGCTGCGCGTGGCGCTTGCATCGTCGTTCAACGTCCCTGCGGTGCAGACGCTGGATGAGATCGGCATCCCGGCATTCCTCGATGTCGCGCATCGCTTCGGGCTGAACACACTGACCGAGGCGGAGCGGTACGGGCTGGCGTTGACGCTGGGCGGCGCGGAGGTGCGTCTGTTGGACCTGACGGCAGCCTACGCGGCCCTTGGGGCAGGTGGTGTGTACGCCGAACCCTTTGCCGTGACGCGTGTGCGAGCGACGGACGGGACCGTGCTGTACGAACGGCGTCCACCAACGACGCGAGAAGCGACGAGCCCCGAGCATGCCTACCTGCTGGCGGACATCCTGGACGATGCCGATGCCCGCATTCCTGGGTTCGGGATGACAACACCGTTTGAGTTGCCCTTCCGCGCGGCGGCGAAGACCGGTACCACCACGGGCTTTCGCGACAACTGGACCATGGGGTTCACTTCCAGCTTCGCGGTCGGCGTGTGGGTGGGGAATGCGGACGGCTCGCCAATGCACGACGTGTCGGGCGTGGATGGGGCGGGGCCTATCTGGCGCGATGTGATGCTTGCGGCAGCGATGGTGAAGGTGCCCGGATGGCCGTCGCGCCCGGCGCAGATAGTTGAAGCGGACGTGTGTTCCCCCACCGGGCTGTTGCCCGGGCCGGACTGCCCCCACCCGCAACGGGAGCTCTTCGTGGCGGGGACAGCGCCCGTGACGGTCGAGACGTATTACCGGCGCCAGGCCGATGGGAGCCTCGCAATCTCTCCGCCGGCGCCGGCGATCGCATGGGCCCGCGACGCCGGACTCCAGCTGCCGGTCCCGGAGCCCGGGAACGGTCAGTTGCGCATCGTCGACCCGCAACCCGGGAGCGTCTTCTACATGGCCCCCGAGCTGCGCGCGCAGGAGCTGTCCCTCAGGGCCGAGGCGCCCGCGGACGCAACCACCATCACTTTCCAGATGAACGGCGATACGCTCGCCGAGGTCTCCCCGGGTGACGCACGGCTCGTCTGGGCGCTTCGGCCCGGGGTGCACGAACTCCAGGTGACCGCACGACTCCGCGATGGCTCGCTGGCCGTCGCCACAAGTATTTTCGAGGTGAAACCGCGATGAGCGAACAACCAGCCCAGAACGCATTCCAGCGACAGATCGCAAGGCTCTCGGGATACCTCGACACACCGGTCCGCAAGGCAGCGGCGGCACTGGGAGTTGCCGTGGTTGTGGGTGCGGTTGTGGGGCTGTCGTGGTTCGCGGTCACGCGCGAGGGTGAACACACTCCCTATGTCGAACCACCAGGATTCGTCGTTAGTCCCGAGGGCGACGACGTTCCCCGGTTGACGCCCATCAAGGTGACGTTTGCAGGCCCTCCCGAGGAGCGCGAGCCCGAGAAGCTGCTGCAGGTGGAGCCAGCGGTCGAGGGCAGCTACGCGTGGCTAAGCGACCGGACCGTGCTCTTCCAGCCAGAGTACCCGGGCCTCCTGCGCGGCTCGACCTACACAGTCAAGGTAGCAGCACGCCCTGAAACCGGGCTGACCGAGCAGGTGGAGCGCCAGTTCACCGTGACCGGGTTGCTCACGGTCCAGCAGGCCATCCCGGGCGAGGGGGACACGGAAGTCCCGCTGAACGCACCGGTGATGGTCCAATTCAGCCGTTCGGTGGCGCCGCTGACCACGCTGAGTGCCCAGAGCACGGCGGCAGTCATCGAGTTCGACCCGCCGCTGGAGGGGACAGGGGAGTGGCTCAACACCTCGATCTACCGGTTCGTGCCGGCGAACCTGCAGCCGTACACCACCTACAAGCTGAAGATTCCAAAGGGGCTGACATCGGCGGCGGACGGAACGCTGCGCGAGGACTATGCCTGGAGCTTCACGACTGTCAGCCCGGCCGTTGCGAAGTTCACACCCGATAACAACACAGACTTCGCGAGCCCGCGCCAGCAGGTTGCGGTGACGTTCAATCAGCCGATGGACCCGGCGGCGGCTTCCGGGATCTCGCTGGTGGACCCTGCGGGGACGCCAGTGCCGGGGAGCGTCGCCTGGAGCGAGGGCAACACCGTCGCGACCTTCACGCCCTCGGTGCAGCTTGGCTATCGCACCGCCTACGAGGCGGTCGTAGCGGCGGGACTGCCGGGGGCGAAGGGTGGGGCAACCGCGGAGGAGCGGCGAGCGCGGTTCACGACGGTCGGCCTCCCGGTCGTCTCGTCTTCATTCCCGAGGAACGGCGAGACGGCTGCACAGCGCTACGGGATCAGTATCGCCTTCTCCAACCCGATGGATGTGGACTCGCTCGAGGGCAAGGTATCCGTTTCGAACTTCACCGCCGAGGACCTCGAAGGGAACGTCTACATCGGCGAGTTCGATATGAACGTCTCCGTGGCGCTCAAGCCATCGACCGCCTACACGGTGACGATCGCGGCCGGCGCGCTCGACCGCTATGGGCAGGCGATGGCCGCCCACACGATCTCGTTCACGACGGGCGCACTGCCATCGCAGGTGACGCTCGCGCTACCGGGGTATAGCTCTTCAGCGACGTACTCCGCTTCGGCGGAGCCGATCCTGTTCTTCCACGCGCAGAACATGGACGAGGCGCGATTCACGCTGTACCCGCTGACTCCGGACGAGGGCCAGCGCCTTCTGCACAACTTCTACGGCGGACCGAAGTTCGAACCATCGCTGCCGGCCTTGCGGAGCTGGACCGAGCCGGTGACCGGGTCGCAGAACGAGGTCGTCCTTGGCTCGACCTCGATCTCGGGCAACGGCGGGCCGCTGGCAAAGGGCTTCTACTTCGTGCGGTCGAGCGGCCAGTACCAGTCGGAATTCGCATTCGCGGTGGTCGACACGGTGCTTGTAACCAAGGTTTCGAACGACGAACTTCTGGCGTGGGCGATCGAGCACGACACCGGGAAGCCGATCCCGGGTGCAGCCATCACGGCCTCCGGGCCCGAAATCTCCCCGGCGCGGGCCACGACCGACGCGAACGGACTGGCATCGTTCAAGGTCCCTCTGCCGACACTCGGGAAGAACATCGACCGGTCGTACTACCTGGTGCTGGATGACGGCGTCCACCATGGGGTGACCTCCACCCGCTGGAGCCAGGGCACGGCCCCTTACCAGTTGAACATCCCGACGGACTATTTCGCCCGCGAGTGGGTGGGGCAGGTCTACACGGACCGGCCGATCTACCGGCCCGGCGAGACGGTCGAGTACAAAGGCATCGTGCGGGCGGACGACGACGCCGCCTACACGGTCCCGCCTTCGGACCCGCCGTTGCAGTTCGTGATGCTCAACTCCCGCGGCCAGGAAGTAGTGCGCGAGGACGTCCACACCAACGAGTTCGGCACGTTCGCGGGGAGCTTCCTGATCCCGTCGGATGCACCGGTGGGCGACTACTCCATCAGCATCCAGCTCAAGGGAGCGCCCGAGTACGGGTTCTGGGCGGTCGCCGGGAACAGCTACCTGGTTGCCGAGTTCCGCAAGCCCGAGTTCCAGGTGGAAGTCGAGACCGGCAAGCCTTCGTACGTGAACGGCGATGCTATCGACGTGCGGACGAGCGCGTCATTCTTCTTCGGCGGCGCGGTTCCGAACGCGAAAGTCGAGTGGTCGGTCCTCGGGAGCCCGACCGGGCTGCGGGTCGAGGGCTACGAGCGGTATTCGTTCTCCGATTATGACTACTGGCGGACCGCGGTCAGCACGACGCCGATCCGTGCGAGCGGCACGGCGGTGACCGGCGCGGATGGTGTGGCCGCCTACACGATTCCCGCGACGCTCCAGCCGGGCGAAAGCGCGCAGCAGCTCACGCTCTCGGCCACCGTAACCGACCAGAACGCCCAGGCGGTGGCATCGAGCACCTCGGTGACGGTCCACCCCGCCGCGCTCTACGCGGGCATCAAGCCCGAGGAGTACGTTGCCCAGGCGGGGACGGCGACCGGCGTGGACCTGGTGACGGTCGACACGGAGGGCAACATCCTGGGGGACCAGGCCGTCGTGGTGCGCGTGTACAAGCGTGACTGGATTACGACCAAGGAACAGACGCCCGACGGTGCCCGCCGCTACAAGAGCGAACCGCGCGACACGCTCGTGACCACCCTGAACACCACCACGGGAGCGAACGGCGAGGGGAGCGTGATGGTCACGCCCGACAAGACGGGCACTTACCGGCTCGTTGCCGAAGTGACGGATGCCCAGGGACGGACCGCACGCTCGGCCGCCTACCTGTGGGTATGGGGCGGCGAGTTCGCCAGCTGGCGCATCAGCAACGACGACACCATCGCGCTTGTGGCCGACAAGGACAGTTACGAGGTCGGCGAGACCGCGGAAATCCTGGTCCCGGCGCCGTTCGAAGGGGCGGTCGGGCTGGTGACGGTCGAGCGCGGCAAGGTTATCACCCGGGCCGTGCAGACCTTCCCGACCAACACCGAGAGGCTTTCGATCCCGATTACGGACCGGTCGGTGCCAAACGTGTTCGTCTCAGTCGTGCTCTACCGGCCGCCGACGGCGGAGGACCCCGTGCCCCGCTATAAGGTCGGTTATGTGCAGCTGCCGGTCTCCACCGAGACGCGGGAACTCACGGTCTCCATACGACCCGACAAGGACCAGGCAGAACCGGGCGAGACGGTCCGCTACGACATCACCGTGGTCGACAGCACGGGCAAGGGAGTCGCGTCCGAGGTTTCGGTCTCCGTCGTCGATAAGGCGCTGCTCTCGCTCGAAGAAGAACGCGGGCCGAACGGGCTGCTTGCCTTCTGGTTCGAGCGCGGCCTGGCGGTCGCAACGTCGTCCTCCATGTCGGTCTCGATCAACCGGTCCAACGACGTGATCGCTGAACCACCGCGCGGCGGGAAGGGCGGGGGCGGCCTCGAGGACGACCGGCTGCGACAGGACTTCCGCAACTCCGCCTACTGGTCGGCCCAGCTCAAAACAGACGCGAACGGCCGCGCGAGCGTTGAGGTGAAGATGCCGGACAACCTGACAACCTGGCGCATGCAGGTGCGGGCCGTGAGCGGGGACACCATGGTCGGCGAGGGCACCAACGAGCTGGTCTCGACATTGCCGCTGCTCTTGCGGCCCGCTCTGCCCCGCTTCCTGCGGGTCGGCGACGAGACGCAGATCCGGCTGTTGGTACGCAACGCGACCGCGGAAGAGCACGAGGTGAAGGTGACCATCGGCGCCGAGGGCATCGACCTCGATGACAAGGCGGCGAGGACCGTGAAGATCCCCGCCGGGCAGTCGGCGCCGGTGAGCTGGCCCGCTAAGGTGACCGCCGACGGAACGGCGCGGCTAACCTTCACCGCGACCGGGGGCGGGATGGAGGATGCGGTGACGCAGGAGATCCCGCTTCTGCTCGACGTGACCCCGGAGACGATGGCGACCGGTGGGATCGTGACTGGCGAGCCCGGAGTTGAGGCGCTCTACCTGCCGCCGTTCGCGATCCTGAAGAACGGGCTGCTGCAGGTCTCGGTGCAGTCGGCGCTGGCGGGCTCGATGGCGGATGAGCTGGGCGAGTTTACGCCCCGGCCGTTCGAAGACACGGTCTACATCGCAAGCCGGCTCACGGCGAACATCGGTGTCGCCCGGGCCGAGAAGAGCGCGGGAGACACGCCCACGAACGGTGGACGGATCACCAGCGACCTCGCGGCCCTGGTCTCGCGCCAGCGGCCGGACGGCGGATGGCCGTGGTGTACCGAACCGTTGTGCTTCTCCGACCCGAATGTGACCGCGTGGGTGCTGCTGGCGCTCGGCGAGGCCCGTCGCGATGGGCTGACCTTCGATGAGTCGGGGATCGGCCGGGCAGGGACGTACCTTTCCGGCTACATCAACCGAACGGCGGACGTTGCGAATCCAGCTGACCCGAACCAGAAGGCGTTCATGCTGGCAGCGCTCGCGAGCGCGGACAGCAGCCGGTCGGCGATCTCGCCCGCGCGGGCACTGTTCGAACAGTACCGCGCACAGTTGAACACCTGGGGGCGGGCCTACCTGGCGATGGCACTGGTCGATGCGGGGGCGGAAGCCAGCGACGAACAGGTACGGGCACTGCTCAACGACATTGCCGCGGCCACCATCCCCAGCGCGAACGGCAACCACTGGGAAGACCCGCCGGTACGCGGAATGTTCATGACGAACACGGCCACGACGGGGCTTGTAACGCTCGCCCTGGCGCGCATCCAGCCCGAACAGCCACTGCTGGCCCAATCGGTCCGCTGGCTGGTGATCGCCCGCGGGGCGAAGAAGTGGCAGACGACGGTGGAGCGCGCACAGGCGATCCTGGCGCTGACCGCGTACGCGGAGGTGACCGGCGAGCTCGCGGGGGACTTCAACTACAGGGTCACGGTGGACGACCGCCAGATCCTGGGCGGGCTGGTGAAGCCGGGAGAGCCGCTAAAGGACGCTGCGAAGGAAGTGCCGCTCACGGACTTCACGCCCGGCAAAGTCAGCCTGGTGGCGTTCCTGCGCGACTTCGAACGGATCGGGCGGCTCTACTACACGCTGAACCTGCGCTACCTGACTCCGGCGAAGGAAGTGGAGGCGGTGAACCGCGGATTTGCCGTCAGCCACGAGTACTCGTTGCTTGGTGACCCGGCGACGAAGGTCACGAGTGCGCGTCTCGGCGACACGGTCCGCGTGAAGCTGACCATCCTGGCTCCGGCGGACCGGAACTACGTGGTCATCGAAGACCTGCTGCCGGGCGGTCTCGAACCGATCGACGCGCGCCTGCAGACGATCGATCCGGCGCTGAAGGCGTTACTCGAAGCCGAGCGGCTGGCCGCGCTGCAGAAGCAGCGGGGCGGGTACGCCGCGCCCTGGTTCGGGTGGTACTACAACCCGTGGCAACACGTCGAACTGCGTGATGACCGGACGGTGCTGTTCACGGACTACCTGCCGAAGGGCGTGTACGAGTACACGTACTATGCGCGGGCCACCACGCCGGGCGACTTCTTCGTGGCACCGACCCACGCGGAAGAGACCTACCTGCCGGAGGTTTTCGGGCGGAGCGACTCGGGGCGGTTTAGCGTGACGGAGTAGGGGACGGATCGGAGGGCGCCGGGAGGCGTGATGGTTGACCGGTGCCCGCGGGATCCGTAGCGTCACGGTCGCATATCCCCAGTTTGCGGACAGTGCGCGGCGCGGCGTGCCCTGCGTCAGCGCGCCGTTCCGCAGGAGGCAATCCTTGGCCTATAACAAACCCATACCGGAGCCAGACCCGCTCTCCCGTCCCTTCTGGGACGGCGCGAAGGCTGGCAAGCTCATGCTCCCGCGTTGCACTGACTGCAACCGGGTGCACTGGTACCCGCGCTGGATCTGCCCGTTCTGCCACTCGCGCAACATCGAGTGGTTCGAGGGCAGCGGCGAGGGCCGCATCCACACCTTCGCGGTGCAGCATCGCGCCTTCGGCGGATGGGCCGACGAAGTCCCATTCGTGACGGCTTACATCGACATTAACGAGGGCGACCGGATGTTCACGGTGCTGCGCGGGGTCGACCCGAGCAAGCCCGAGACAATCCAGATCGGTGCGCGCGTCCGCGTTGAATTCGAACCCGCCAGCGAGGATGTGCACATCCCGTTCTGGCGCGTGATTTAGGCCCAGGAGACACAGATGCCAGGAGAACTTTCCCGGGCCGCGGCAATCGTCGGAGCGGCCGAAGCCAACGAAATCGGCTATCCGGAAATACCGAAGACTTCGCTCCAGCTTCATATCGAGGCTATCAAGAACGTGAGCGACCAGACGGGCATCCCGATCAGCGCGATCGACGGGATCTTCAGCGCCGGCTGGTCATCGCAGATCGCCGAGCATCTCGGGCTGCATCCGAGATACATCGACACCACCTCGGTCGGCGGCTGCTCGTTCGAGATGCACGTCCACCACGCCCTTGCAGCGATCCACGCGGGAATCATCGATGTCGCACTCGTGACCCATGGCGAAGCCGGCTGGTCGGCCCGGGCGAACCACGGCCGGGGCACGGGCCGTCCGCGCGGCATGGGGGACCCGTGGGACCCGGGTTCGCAGTTCAGCGCACCGTACGGCATATCCGGGGCGCCTTCGAACTATTCGCACGCGATGACGCGGCACAACCACCGCTTCGGCACAACGCCGGAAGACTTCGCGCACATTGCCGTGGTCACGCGGCAGTGGGCGACGCTCAACCCCCGGGCGATCATGCACTCGCGCGAGACACATCCCCAGGGCGGGCCGATCACGGTCGAGGAGGTGCAGACATCGCGCCTGGTGTCGTGGCCCCTGACGCTGCTGCACTGCTGCCTGGTGACCGACTACGGCGGAGCCGTGCTGGTGACCAAACCGGAGATCGCCCGGAGCGTGAAGACGAAGCCTGTCTGGATCGCCGGCGCCGGCGAAAACATGAGCCATTCGAACATGCTCGAGATGGGCGACTTCACGGCCACCTCGGCTGCCGCATCGTCTGCGACCGCATACAAGATGGCGGGGATGGGCCCCGAAGACATGGAAATGGCCATGATCTACGACTCGTTCACGGTCACGGCGGGCATCACCGCAGAGATGCTCGGGCTCGCGCCTCGGGGCGAGGGCTTCACCCTCTGGAAGGATGGGCACGCCGCCCCGGGCGGGAGACTCCCCATCAACACGAACGGCGGCGGGCTGTCGTTCAACCACTCGGGCATGTACGGCATGCAACTTCTCGTCGAGGCCTACCGCCAGCTTTCGGGCACGGCTGAGGACGGCGGGTATAGCGGCCTGCCGGGCAAGCAGACGAAGGCGCGTTCGTGTGTGGTGAACGGCACGGGCGGAAGCCTTTCGACCACCGGGACGCTGGTACTGGTCTCGGATTAGGCAAAACCGCGCACAGCACCCTCCGAAGGCCGCCGGGTTTCCCCGGCGGCCTTCTCGTTTGCACCCGGAGCCTGTTGCGTTGCGCCCCCGGAGGGCGTACGAACGGACGGCAAATCTACGCAGAGGTGCACCCGTCATGGACTTCACCATACCCAACGACATCAAGGAGTTACTCCGCCAGCTCGATCAATTTATCGAGGACGAAATCAAGCCGCTGGAGCAGCAGGACGACAACATGAGGTTCTTCGACCACCGGCGGGAGTTCGCCCGGACGGACTTCGAGAACGGCGGGACGCCACGCAAGGACTGGGAAGAGTTGCTGGCCGAGATGCGCCGGCGGGCCGACCGGGCCGGGTTCCTGCGCTACTCGCTTCCGGTGAAGTACGGCGGGAAGGGCGGTACGAACCTGGGCATGGCCGTCATACGCGAACACCTGGCGGCGAAGGGGCTCGGGCTTCACAACGACCTCCAGAACGAGTCGGCGGTGGTCGGCAACTTCCCCACGGTGAAGATGTGGGAGCGATACGGCACCGTAGCGCAACAGAAACAGTTCCTGGATGGCATGTTCACCGGCGAGACCCGGGTCGCATTCGGGCTGACCGAGCCCGATCACGGGAGCGACGCAAGCTGGCTCGAAACGCGTGCGATCCGGGACGGCGACGACTGGGTGATCAACGGCCAGAAGCGCTTCAATAGCGGCCTGCACAACGCGACCCACGACCTGATCTTCGCGCGCACTTCGGGGGAAGAAGGCAAGCCGAAGGGCATCAGCTGCTTCATTGTGCCGGTGGACTCTGAAGGCTTTTCGGTCGACTTCATGTGGTGGACCCTGAACATGCCTTCCGACCACGCCGAGGTCACCCTCAGCGACGTGCGCGTGCCGGCGGACGCGATGCTGGGACAGGAAGGCGATGGTCTCGCGCTGGCGAACACCTTCACGCACGAGAACCGAATCCGGCAGGCAGCCTCCGGCGTCGGCGCGGCCCAGTACTGCATCAGCGAGTCCGTGAAGTACGCGAACAAGCGGGTCACGTTCGGCCAGCCGCTATCGACCCGGCAGGCTATCCAGTGGCCGCTCGCGGAGCTCCAGACGGAGTGCGAGATGGTGCGGAACCTGGTGTACAAGACGGCCTGGGAGCTCGACTCCGTGGATCACATGGAGATCAGTGACAAGGTGGCGATGTGCAATTACCGGGCGAATCGCCTGGTGTGCGACGCGGCCGACCAGGCGATCCAGGTGCACGGCGGCGTGGGCTATACGCGCCACCTGCCGTTCGAACACATCTACCGGCACCACCGGCGTTACCGCATCACGGAAGGCTCGGAGGAGATCCAGATCCGGCGCATCGCGCAGGTGATGTTCGGGTATGGACGGCCCCGCGGGTAAGGAACGGGCGGTTCGCCCGGCGTAGTCTCGCCAGGAACGCGTACACTGAATGCAACCCCGGGATGGGGGCGGGAGACGCGTGCCGTACCAGTTTGTCGATCGCTTGACGCACCTGGAAATACGCCTCGAGGGCGTCATCGATGAGGACCTCGTCATCGACGATGCGGTCGTCACGCGCGTTGGCGACGTCCGCCGGGTGCTGGTCGACTATTCCGGCGTGACTGAAGTGCGGCTCGACTCGATGTCGCTCGCGACGGCGGCGCGGCTGCAGGAAGCGGCGGGCGTGAAGGTGGCGGTCTACGCCCCAAGGCCCGCGATGTTCGGGTTCAACCGGCAGGTGCTGCAGCTTGCGGGCGTCCGCGAGGGTTTGACGGCAAGCGTGTTCAGTGACCTCGGCGAGGCACGCGCCTGGTTGCTCGCGGGTTAGAAGCGCACCAGGCGAACGTTGTAGATGCCGTCGATGGCCTCGATGGCATCGAGCTGTTCAGGAGTGGGGCTCTCGTCGACGGCGATGGCCATGAGCGCCCGGCCTCGCCGGCCGTGGCGGCCAACCTGCATCGACTGGATGTTGATGTCCCAATCACCGAGCAGCGTGCCCACGCGGCCGATCATGCCGGGACGGTCTTCGTTGTCGCAGGCGAGGAGGAACGTTCCGGGTACGGGCACGAGGTCCATGTCGAGCCCATTGATGATGACAATGGTCGGGTGACCGTGTTCGACCGTGCCGCCGACGGTGACTTCGGACCCGGTGGTGCCCACCTTCACATGAATCAGGTTGAGAAACGTATCGTGCGAGGTGCGCTTGCGCTCTTCGATGTTCCAACCACGCGAGAGGGCAACGAGGTTTGCGTTGACCATGTTGACGTTCTCTTCGCTGATGGGGCGAAGCAGGCCGCGAATGACCGAGGCGCGCAGCGGCGTAATGTCGTGCTCGGCGATCTCGCCGTAGTAATCGATTTCGATGGACTCGAGCTTGCCGGTGACCAGCTGCGTGGCGACGCTGCCGAGTAGTTCGGCGGCCGCCATGTAGGGCTGGATGACTTTGAGCGTTTCCGGGGCGAGCATGGGGGCATTCACCGCATAGCGGGCCGGCTTGCCCGCCAGCACCTCAACGATCTGCTCTGCCACGTCGACCGCGACGCGCTCCTGGGCTTCAGCGGTGGAGGCGCCGAGGTGCGGCGTGACGATGATGCGCGGGTCGCCAATCAGAGGATTGTCTTTGGGCGGTTCGGCGGTGAAGACATCGATGGCGGCCCCGCCGACCTTCCCGCTCGCGACTGCTGCCGCGAGGGCGGCTTCATCGATGATGCCCCCTCGGGCCACGTTGATCAGCCGGACTCCATCTTTCATTCGCGCCATCTCAGCTTCGCCGATCATGCCCTGAGTGGACGCGGTGAGGGGCGGATGCACTGTGATGAAGTCCGAGAGCATGATGAGCTGCTCGAAGTCGACCGATTCCACGCCGAGCGCGCGGACGCGCTCCACGGGCACGAAGGGATCGTGCGCGAGTACGCGCATCTCCATCGCGACTGCGCGGCGTGCAACCTCCGAGCCGATCTTGCCGAGACCGACGATACCGAGTGTCTTGCCGCGGATCTCGGTGCCGAGGTAGTCCTTGCGGTCCCATTTGCCCGAGCGCATCGAGGCATCGGCCTGGGGGAGGTGGCGAGCGAGTGCCATCAGGAGGGCAAGCGTGTGCTCGGCGGCGGCGATGGTGTTGCCCTGGGGTGCATTCACGACGATGACGCCGCGCTCGGTGGCGGCGTCGAGGTCGATATTATCGACGCCGACGCCGGCGCGCCCGATGACCTGCATGCGGGCTGCCGCCTCGATCACGGGACGCGTGACTTTCGTTTCACTGCGGACAACGAGGGCGTCGTAGTTACCGATAATGGCGATGAGGGCGTCTGCTGCGAGCCCGGTATTCACATCGACATCGCCGGCGGCGCGCAGCATCTCTATGCCTTCAGGTGCGACGGGATCGGCGATCAGGATGCGCGGTCGGCGGTTCTCTGGCATGGGTTCGAGATTCTCCTTGAGCGTGGCGAGGGCGAGTTCGATGGCAGCGGGTATGCGGACTTTGCCCGACTCCCAGCGGCTGATGGTGCCCTGGTCGACTCCCAGCGCGGTGCCGATCGCGGATTGCGAGAGGCCGAGGGAGATACGGGCGGTAGCGAACTCTGCAGCGTCCATGTGCCATGCAGTATGCATGAGCAAAGAGGTCCCATGCAAATTGCATGGGACCTCTTCGGAGTGAGGCAAGGTAGAGGGGCCAGCGCTAAACGCTCGCCTTCGCCTCGCTGAGGAGCTTCTCTACGACGTCGAGGGCTTCGGCGACTTCGTGCTGCTGCACCCAGCCGAGATGGCCCACACGGAAGATCTTCCCATCGAGCTTGCCCTGCCCGCCGCCGAGGACGATGCCGTGCTCTTCACGGGCGCGCTTGCTTATGGACTTGCCATCGACACCCTCGGGCCACCAGACGGCGGTGACGGTGTTCGAAGCGAACTTCTCATCCACTGGAACCAGCTTGAGGCCCAGCCCCTTCACGCGTTGGCGCGCGTAGTTGGCGATGGCCTCGTGGCGGGTGAAGACACCTTCGAGGCCCTCTGCACGGATGAGTTCGAAAGCCTTGTCCATGGCGTAGTAGATCGACATCGCAGGCGTCCAGGGGTTCTGGAGCTTTTCGAGGGAGTCCCTCGCCTTCGCGGCGTCGAAGTAAAACCGTGGCATCTTTGCATCGGCGTTGGCCTTCCATGCCCGCTCGCCCATGTAGACGAAGGCCAGGCCCGGCGGGACCATCCAACCCTTTTGCGAACCGCTGACGACCACATCCAGGTCCCAGCGCTCAACCGGGCAGGGGATCGAGCTCATGCTGCTGACAGCGTCGACGATGATGAGCCGATCGCGGGCACGAACCTCTTTGGCGATCGCTTCCAGGGGGTTGGTAACTCCGGTCGAGGTCTCGTTGTGGGTAACGAGCACCGCCTTGATTCGGGCGTCGTCGTCGAGCATCTTGCCCACAACGGCAGGGTCGGCCGCTTCGCCCCATTCGAGGGCGTAGCTGACTACGTCGGCGCCGTACGTTTTAGCGATGCTCTTGATGCGGTCGCCGAAGGAGCCGATAGAGACCGAGAGGACGCGATCGCCGGGGCTGAGCGTGTTGACGATTGCGACTTCGAGGCCGCCGGTGCCGGAGGTAGTGAAGGAGAGGACGTCGGTAGAACTGCCGAAGACCCAGTTCAGTCCGTCGGTGACGCGCCGGAGGATCTGGGCAAATTCGGGGCCGCGATGGTTCATCATCTGCATCGCGCCGGCAGCCAGCACCTCCTCCGGGCAGGGTGTCGGTCCGGGTATCCGCAGGTTCACAGGAGTCTCCGAGAGAGGGTGGTCTTATCGTCAACGGTTATCCCAGCATGGTCAATCAAAGATGATGGATATGCCCGATTGTAGATTCGATGGCCCACCTTTGAGCCATCGATACCGGCGTGCGCGGGGTACACTTCGCCCGTGACCAGCGACCCCCGCCGCAACCTGCCGTCCGTCGATGCGATCCTGGTCGCACTGCCGGGGCTCCCCGTTTCAGGCCCGGAGCGCACGCTCGCCGCGGAGGCGGCCCGAGAAGTGCTCGGAGAGGCTCGTAAGAGCGCACTCGCCGAAGCACGGCCATCGCTCCAGGAGCTTGCGTCGCGCACCCGGATGGTGATTGAACGGCGGCTCGCCCCGTCGCTCGTGCGGGTGGTCAACGCCTCGGGGGTGATCCTCCAGACGAATCTCGGGCGAGCTCCGCTCGGGCGGGCTGCGCTGGAAGCGATGGCTGAGGCGGGAGCGTACTCAAACCTCGAGTTCGACCTCGGTACGGGGATGCGCGGGAGCCGCCACGAACACCTCCGCGACATGATCCGGCGGGCGACCGGGGCGGAGGACGGGCTTGTGGCGAATAACAACGCTGCGGCGTTGTTCATGGTGTTGCAGGTGTTCGGGCAGGGGCGCGAGGTGATCGTTTCGCGGGGGCAGGCAGTCGAGATCGGGGGAGGGTTTCGCATACCGGACGTGCTCCGGCAGAGCGGCGCGCGGCTGGTCGAAGTCGGGACCACGAACCGGACCTACGCCAGCGATTACGAGGCAGCCATCACTGCGGACACAGCGGCGATCCTGCGAGTGCACACATCAAACTTCCAGGTGGTCGGGTTCACTGCCGAGCCCACGGTTGGCGAACTCGTGGAAGTCGCGAGGCAGAGGGGGGTCCTGCTCATCGACGACCTCGGGAGTGGCTGCCTTGTGGAGACGCGGGCGTATGGGTTGGCACACGAGCCGACGGTCCAGGAGAGCCTGTCGGCGGGATCGGATCTGGCGCTGTTCAGCGGCGACAAGCTGCTTGGCGGCCCCCAGTCCGGGATCATTGCGGGCAGGAGCGAGCTTGTCGCAGAGCTCCGGCGGCATCCACTCGCCAGAGCCCTGCGTGTGGACAAGCTGACCATCGCCGCGTTGAACGCGACTTTGATGCAATACGTGCTTGGCCGGCAGGACTCCGCGATACCGGTTTGGGAGATGCTTCGGCGGGAGCCCGCCTCGTTGCGGAGGCGCGCGCGGCGCTGGGCTCGGTCTGCAGGCGAACGGGGAGTGGTTGTGCGGTCGAGGACGATGGTCGGGGGTGGTTCGCTGCCGGGCCAGGGTGTGGAAACGTGGTGCGCGGCGATAACCCACGCAGATGGCGCCGACGGGCTGGCGCGCCGTCTGCGTGAGCGCCAGGCGCCCGTGATCGGACGCATCGAGAACGGGGCGGTCTTGCTGGATCCGCGAACGGTAGAACCGGCTGACGACCGGCTGGTGGATGAAGCGGTTTCAGCCGTGTTAAGCGATTCCGGAGGATAGGCAAACAGCGTGTAATCCATGGCTTCGCTGAATTGACCCCAACGCGCGCGGAGCACTATAGTCCAGCGAAAGTTACGGATTTCACAACCCTTTATGACCCTTGAGATCCCTGAAGTCGTCATCAACCGATTGCCGGTGTACGCGCGGGCCCTGGCCGAGTTGGCGGCCCACGGGGAGACGGTCGTAAGCTCGCAGGCCCTCGGCGAGCTGCTGGACGTAACGCCAGCTCAGATCCGGAAGGATCTCAGCTACTTCGGGCGTTTCGGGAAGCAGGGGCGTGGCTACAACGTCGCCAGCCTGCTAAACAAGCTGCGCGAGATCCTGGGTATCGACAGGCAATGGCGGTTGTGCCTGGTCGGCGTAGGGCGTCTGGGCCAGGCGATCGCGGAGTATGGCGGGTTCGGGCCACAAGGGTTCGAAATCGTGGCCGCCTTCGATGCGAGCCCCGACGTGGTCGGCCGGCAGGTGGGCGGGGTAACGATCCACGACATCGAGGAACTGGACACGTTCTTGCAGAGCGCGCGAGTCGATATCGGCATCGTCGCGGTGCCGGCGCCAGCAGCCCAGGGAGTGGTAGACAGGCTGGTGGAAGCGGGAATCCGGGCGATCCTCAACTATGCTCCGATCACCGCCCACGTGCCCCGTGATGTTTCCATCCGCCACATCGACCCCGTCCTCGCCATGCAGAGCATGACCTTCTACATCAAGCGGGCGGAGCCGGGGGTTAGGTAGGCGGTTTTGAATCTGAGTATTGCGTTTTGATTGCTAAGGCATCTTCTCAGTTGGTGCCCATTTGGTGCCATGGTTTCCGGGGCGGGAGCCTATTTGGCGGACCTGAGCAGGGCTGAGAGGGTCTCGGCGGCGGCGCGCTGGTGGTCGATGGTTGGGGTGACGTAGCGGTTCAGGGTGAACTTCACGTCGCTGTGTCCCAGGCGGTCGCTGATGACCTTCGGGTTGATGCCGGCGGCAGCGAGAAGCGTGCCGTGGGTGTGCCGGAGGTCGTGGAAGCGGAGCGGGGTTAGGCCTGCGGCGGCGACGATCTTGCTGAAACGGGCGTTGAAGCTGCCGAGCGGGAGCGGCTCGCCGATTTCGTTGGTGAAGACGAGGTGGTGATCGTTCGACCAGGCAGTGCGCCACTTGTCGCGGTTGGCCGCCTGGCGCTTGCGGTGGTCGCGGAGCATGGCGACGGTGTCGGCGGACAGGGCGATGGTCCGACGGGACTTCTTCGTCTTCGGAGTGCCGTACACGACGCCTTCGCCGGGCTGGTAGCG
>CAUJEQ010000195.1 GCA_963169135.1 Chloroflexota bacterium | reverse complement strand
CGGTTCGCTTCGATGATGCGGTCGGTCGCCGGTATCGCGTCCGCGGTCGAGCGGACGCTCCCAGGGATGTGGGCGCCTGCAGCGGCGCGATAACGGAGAGGGTCGTAAGACCGTGACGGGTGCGCCCCAGCGGGGGGGCGTCGGCTCGTCGGGAGTCATGGCTGAGATCACCCTGCCCGTTTTCCAGGGTCCCCTGGACTTGCTCCTGCATCTCATCGAGCGAGACGACCTTGACATCACGGCCGTCTCGCTCGTCACCGTTACCGACCAGTACCTTCGGGCCATCCGGACGAGCGAGGGCTTCGATCCCGGAGCCCTCGCGGAGTTCGTCGCGGTCGGCGCCAAGCTGATCTACCTGAAGTCGAAAGCGCTGCTGCCGAAGGCTCCGCAGGAAGATGCAGTCGTACTGGACGACGATGACGTGGGTCGCGAGCTCATCGAATTGCTGCGCGAGTACAAGCGGTTCGCCGAGATCGCGAGCGTGCTCGAGGAGCGACAGGACACCGGTTTCCGGATCTACACCCGGCTGGCGCCGCCGCCCGTCCCACCCGAAGGGACGGGGCTTTCGGCCGTCACCATGGAGCGCCTGCGGGCGATCATGATCGAAGTACTGAACAAGAAGCCGGTGGAGGCCCGGCCGCGCGCGGTGTTGCAGCGGGATACGGCGATGACGCTGACCGACAGGATCGGAGAGTTTCGTGATCGGCTGCGCCGGCGGGGAAAGTTCTCGTTCCGGCGCGCGATCATGGAGTGCACCAGCCGGCTCGAGGTGGTGGTGTCGTTCCTGGCGATCCTCGAACTGTTGAAGGCTGGCGATGCGGACGCGCGACAGGCTGAGGCGTGGGGCGACATCGAGGTGGTGGCGCTCGAGACGGGCGTACTGGCTTAGGGGGCCTCGATACGACCAGGGGACCGAACGGTGAGCCCTGCCGCACGGGCCGCCTCAGTCATCCGGCGGTCATACGTGAATACTCCATCGCAGCGGGTACCGAGATTGAGGGCGGAAGCGATGTGGATCGCATCGAGCGAACGAAGGGCGACCGGAGAAAGGGAAGCCGCCCTGGCGATCACATCCGCACTGAGAGGAACGATGTCCAGCGTTGCGCGCATCGAGGCGTCGGGCTGTGGCAATCCGAGCCGTGCCAAGGCTCTCGGGACTTCGACCAGTGCGAGCTCACTCGTGGTAATCATGTGACCTCTTGTCGCGTCGCGAAGTGCGCCGGTCTCGGCCTCTTCCGCAAAGAGTTTTACGAGCGCCGAACTGTGGGCGTACCAGATGCTCGCCACCTACACGATATCCTCGCGGAGTTCCTCGAGTATCTCCTCAGAGGTCAGCCCGGTCGGGGACTTCTCCGGTGGCGGGAGCGAGTCCCAATCCTGCGTCCCCGGGATGAGCTTTCCTTCCGCGATGAGCTGCTCCCGTGGAGTCTTTGCGCGACCCGACGGCAAAGGCGTGAGCAGGGCCACGGGTACGCCCCGCTCCGTAACTTCAAGCGTCTCGCCAGCCTTCACCAGCCGAATGTAGCGGCTGGCGTTTTGGCGCAACTCCCGGATGCCAACACGTCTCATGTGCTACATGGTAGCACATTTGGGGGGTCTTCACTGTCGCATCCTGACCGGGCCACCGAATCGAAGGACCGCGATGCCCAGCGCGACGCCTATCGCCGCGCCGAACCCATCGAAGACGACATCCACGAGGCTGGCGTGGCGGTTCGCCACGAACGACTGGTGGAACTCGTCTGAGATGCCGTAGAGCACTGCGAGCGACCACGCCGCCACGGCGAGAAGGGCAAGGTGCGCACCCGGGCGAACGTCAGCGAACAGGCGCACCGCCAGGAAGCCGAAGACGGCGTATTCGATCGTGTGTGCGAGGTAGGACTGCCACTCCGGGCCGCGAGGGCCGGACGGGTTGGGCAAGCTGGAGAGCAGGAAGATGATGCCGGCCCATGCGATAAGGGCGGTGAGCCAGGTACGCATGGTGCGATTGTCTGAGCCGAAGTTGGCGCAGTCGAACTACATCACGGGGTCAGCACCATCTGGGTTTGGGTCACCTGGGCCAGGAGCTTGCCTTCGGGGGAGCGGATGGAGGTTTGCCACGTCTGGGTGCGGCGGCCGCGGTGGAGTGGGAGGCACTCCGCCGTGATCGTTGTACCGGCCGCCGCGGGCCCGAAGAAGTTGGTCTTGGACTCGATAGTGGTCGTGCCGGCCCCATCCGGGATGTTGAGGACGGTGCCGACCGCGCCGAGGGTGTCGGCGAACGCCATGAGCACGCCGCCGTGGCAGATGCCGGGGACGGTGCAGAGTACATCGCGGACCGGCAATTCGGCCGTGACGCGTTCCGGGGTGGCGGATGTGAGGCGGATCCCGAGGGTGCCCGGGAAGAACGGGGCAATGCGTTCCTGCAGGCTGGCTGTCGTGTCCATGATCGTCTCCGGCGGCCGTCGGCTGGTGTAGTGTCAAAGTAGCGTGCCCTGAATGCGGCCGGGCAGGGCAGAACCACCGGCGGAGAATATGCACAGTCCACCGGCGTTGGTAGGCTGTGAACACGCACATGAGCATCCCGACGTTCACGCAGGCACAGCTCACCGCCGGGGCCCCGGGGCCTGAAACGGCGTTGACGATCGGCGTACTCGACGGGGTGCACCTCGGGCACCAGGCGCTCTTGAAGCGCCTGCGACAGGAAGCGAAGCAGCGCGCGCTTTCGCCGGGAGTGGTAACACTGCACCCCCACCCCATCACCGTGCTGCGACCCGAAGTTGCGCCGAGCTACCTGACCTCGCTCGAGGACCGCATGGAACTCATGCGGGACGCGGGTGCCGACTGGGTAATCCCGTTGACGTTCACAGGCGAAGTCTCGGAAGTGACCGCGGAAGAGCTCGCAGGGGCGTTCCACAGCTACCTCCGGATGCGGTTGATGGTGCTCGGGCCGGACGCGGCATTCGGGCGAGGGGCCCCGAAGGACACGTTCCAGCGCATGCAAGCGCTGGGGGCGGAACTCGGCTTCGAGGTCATCCAGGTCGAGCCGCTGATGCACGACCACGAGCGGTACAGCTCGACCGCCGTGCGCAGAGCGTTGGCCGATGGCGACATGGACCGGGTGACAGCGCTCCTGGGGCGGAACTACCGGATCTCCGGGCCGGTGGTGAAGGGCTTCGAACGAGGCCGCACCATCGGAATCCCGACGGCGAACATCTCCATCGCAGTCGATCGGGCGTTGCCGGCGCTCGGGGTGTACGCGACCCGCGTTCAGGTCGCCGGGCACACCCTGCTGGGCGGGACGAATATTGGCCGGCGGCCGACCTTCGACGCGGGACACGTCTCCATCGAAACGCACCTGCTGGACTTCGAGGGCGACATCTACGGTGAGCGAATGGACCTCGAGGTCGTCGCGCGCATCCGCGGCGAAATGAAGTTCGAGAGCGTCGAGGCGTTGAAGGCGCAGATCGAGCGAGACATCAGGCGGGCGCGGGAGATCCTCCGCTGAGCGCCAAACCCTTCCCCACTCCCTGCCAGGAAACGACATGACCCGGAAGATGGCCCCCATCGATGAGCAACTGACCGTCCTGATGAGCGGCGTGGACTATGGCGACGCGCTGCTCAAGCGGCAGATGGAGCGCGAGCTGCGGGTGCTGCTCGAACAGGACCGGCCATTGCGTGTCGACCTGGGAATCGACCCGACGGCGACGTCGCTCACGCTGGGGCACACGGTGCCGTTGCGGAAGCTGCGGCAGTTCCAACAGTTCGGGCATGACTGCGTGTTCCTCATCGGCGACTACACGGCGCTGATCGGCGACCCGAGCGACAAGAACAAACTGCGGCCGATGCTCACGCAGGAAGACATCGCCGTGAACGAGACGACGTACTTCGAGCAGGCAGCCCGAATCCTCGACCCGCAGAAGACCGAGCTGCGCCACAACTCGGAGTGGCTGGGGAAGCTGACCTTCCCGGACATCATTAGCCTGATGTCGAAGTTCACGGCGGCGGAAATGTTGCGCCGGGAGAACTTCCGGAAGCGCTGGGAGGACGGCGACGCGGTCTACCTGCACGAGTTTCTCTACGCGCTGATGCAGGGATACGACGCGTATGCGCTCGAATGCGACGTGCAGGTTGGTGGGACCGAACAGCTCTTCAACCTGATGGCTGGCCGGAAGATCCAGGAGGACGCGGGGCAGAAGCCGCACGTCCCGGTGACGATGCCCATCCTGGTCGGGCTCGATGGCAAAGAGCGGATGTCGAAGTCCAAAGGCAACCACATTGGGGTCGGGGACCCGCCGGAGGAGCAGTTCGGCAAGGCGATGTCGATCCCGGATGAGGCTCTGGAGAACTTCTTCACGCTGGCGACGAATCTCCACCCGGAGGAGGTGCGAGCGATCATGGTCGCGCTGAGGGACGGCGAACGGAGCCCGATGGATACGAAGAAGCTGCTGGCGCGGACCATCGTCAGCGAGCTCTGGGGCGAGCCTGCAGCGCAGGCGGCACAGGAACACTTTGAGCGCATCGTGCAGCGCAAAGAAGTGCCAGACGAAATTCCCGAATACAGGGTGAAGGAGGGCGACCTGCTGCTCGACGTGGTCGTCTCCATGGGGGCCGCGCCTTCGAAGCGGGAGGCGCGCCGGCTGTTTGAACAGCGAGCGGTGACGATGGACGGGCTGGTGATGGAACCGACCACCCCCGCGCGGGCCGGGACCACCGTCCAGGTGGGCAAGCGGCGCTGGATCCGGATGGTGTAGCGGGCGGCGCGCAACCGATCAGGTAGCGTTGCGGCGTTCATCATGCGGCGGGTATCCTGCGGGCCTGGCTTACCGGCCGGGAAAACACAGGAGGAACAGAGCATGGCAGACCTGAAGGAAACCCAGGCACGGCACGCGCAGGACGTGGTATCCGGGAACATGGCGAACCTTATGGGCGATTTCACGCCGAGCGCGATGACGAAGGTAATGGCCCTGGCAGCCAACCCGATCTCCGCCACTTCGTACGAGGTGAAGGACCTGGGCAACAACGAAGCCGAGATTAGCTATATCGGCGCCAGCACGCGAAAGATCTGGAGCAAATGGGTCGACAGCGGCGGCAAGTGGCAGATCGACGACCTGAAGGACCTCGGCTGAAATGACGCAGCCGGCGACGGCCCGCGAGGCAGTCGAGCGCAACGCGCAGGCGGTGATGTCGGGCAACCTGACCCAGATCATGGCCGACATCACGCCAGAAGCGCTGGCCCAGATGATGCAGATGGGTGCCCAGGCGGGCGGGCTTTCGCCAGCGCAAATGCCCAACATCGAAGGCTACGAGGTCGCAGAAAAAGGATCGGAGGGTGACGCGGAGGTATTCCACGTCACCTTCCGGTCAGCTGCCGGGACAGCGACCCTGGGAACCGCGTGGAAGCAGATTATGGGGCAGTGGAAGCTGACCGCGGTCGAACTCGTCTCGGCGGAACCCGCGGGCGGCTGACGGCCCGGCCACTGGAGGTGGGCGGTGGAGATCT
The DNA here is from genome assembly GCA_963169135.1 of Chloroflexota bacterium. Classification (GTDB taxonomy): domain Bacteria; phylum Chloroflexota; class Dehalococcoidia; order Tepidiformales; family Tepidiformaceae; genus Amarobacter. The sequence continues at coordinate 25,446 of CAUJEQ010000195.1, read as the reverse complement.
GCCTGGTCCGGCACGGGATCGCGGTCGAGCGGGGTTCACCCGGCAGTGAAGACGACTTCAAGCGGCAGTTGACGCCACAGGGGCGCGTCCGCATGGAAGAGGCGGCGGCGGGGCTTAAGAGGCTGTTCAAGCCGCAGGTGGTGCTGACATCTCCGCTGGTTCGAGCTGCGGAAACGGCGGAGATCCTGCGCAAAGTCTACGGGTTGGGGAAACCACGCGAGTGCGAGGCCCTGGCCACCGGCGACCACGATGGAGTGCTGGCGGCGCTCGAGGAAGCGGATGCGGGTTCGGTCATCCTCGTGGGCCACGAGCCGTGGACGAGCGAGCTGCTCTCGTACCTGCTGACCGGCGAACGCGCGGGGATGGCGGCGGTGTTCAAGAAGGGAGCAGCGGGGCTGGTGCGAAGCGCGGCAGACCCGGCTCCCGGCAACTGCTGGCTTGAATGGCTGGTGCAGCCTGGCACCCTCCGGAGGCTGGGTCAGGCGGGCGGCTGAGCCCGGACCGCGAAGGTGACCGGCACTTTCAACACCGTTTCGAGCCGCCGTTGTTGCCGTTCGAGTTCGTAGAGCTCGGCCTCAAGGTCGGCCCGGCTGTGAAGGCGGACGGTCAGCCGATCCTTGTTCAACCGTGCGCTGACATCGAGGACGGGCGAAGGGTGACGGCGGCGGATCGCCCGGGCCGTGCCCAGGATGGCAGCGAGGATCGCCGCTTTCCGGAGGTCGTCGGATTCGACGATTGTGCGGTATGGGGCAAGGTCCGGGGTCCCGGCGTTGGACCAGCGGACGAGGGCAGCCAGGAGGACGATCTCGCGGTGGCTGAAGCCGTGGAGGTCGCCGCTGTGGACGAGGTACTCGGCGTGCCGGTCGCGGTTGTAGTAGTCGACGTGCATGCCGATGCCGGCGAGCCGTGCCGCCGAGAGGAGCAGGTCCAGCTCGGGGATGTCCAGGCCGTGGATTTCGCGGGTGGCCTCGAAGAGGGTAGCGGCGGCATGGACAACGGGCTCGGCCGAGAGCTCGTCGACCCCGTTGGCGCGGGCGAGCCCGGCAATGGACGCACTCCGGACATCGGGCAGGATAGCGCCTTCGCCGCGGAGTTCCTGCCAGACCAGGCCCTCACGGAGACCCTGGCCCGCGACCTGCAACGAGGCGGCGCCGGTCATCTCCATGACTTCGTCGATGACAATGGCGGCGGCGTGGAGCATATCCGCGCGGTTGGAGCCGACGCCGGGCACGCGGCGACGCTCGTCGGAGGACACGCGGGAGAGGGCAGCCGCGAGGCGATGGACTTCGCGCCGGGAGAGTTCAATCCCGTGCAGCCGCCGAAGCGGGTAGGACCGGCGGAGCCTGGCGATGCGGGCAAGGTTGCGGACGGCGCCGCCAGTCCCAAAGAGTACGGGGTGAGGGTCGCCGGCGGACAGGTTCTGGCGGACCGCCTTTCGCAAGGCGCGGACCTCTCGAGACGTCGCCGGGTCGGACTTGAGGTAGCGTTCGCGGGCGTAGATGGCGCCAAGGGGTGCCGACTGGACATCGACCAGCTTGCGGCCGGCGACGCGCATCAGTTCGAGCGAGCCACCACCGATATCGAGGAGGCGGCCGTCCCGCAGCGAGGTGCTGTTCACGACACCAAGGAAACCGCAGAACGCTTCGTCGTAGCCGGAGAGGATGCTGACATGGACCCCGGTTTGTTCGCGAACACGTTCGATGAACTCGTGGGCGTTGGGGGCGCGGCGGAGGGCTTCGGTGCCGACGGCGACCGTCACGGTCGGACTGAAGGAGGCGGCAATCTGAGCCATGATTCTCAAGGCCCGGAGACCGCGGCCGATGCCCTCGGGCGTGAGGTCTCCGCCATCCTGGCCTTCACCCAGGCGCGCATCGAAGCGCTCCTCATCGATGACTTCGAAGGCCAGCGGTGAAAGGGAGCGGGCGACGAGGAGACGGACGGAATTGGAGCCAACATCGATGATGGCGACCGTACCGGGGTGGCTCACGCAGACCTCCGCATCGGATCATTATGATCCTTCGGTGAACGAGCGTTAACCCGCATTGAATTACAGCGGGGAAACATGAGAAGCATCCGGGATTGACACAGTGCGTGTAGAATGTGCGGGAGCGACCCTGAAGGAGGCCGGCGCATGAGGCGGAAGATGCTTGGAGCCCTGTTGCTTCCCGTTCCGTTTGCGGCGCTGCCCATTGCGGCAGTGTTCTTCAGTTCGACCCCGGCGGCCACCGAGGGACTCGTCGTGCAGACGCCAATGCCGCTCGAAAGGCCCGCTGCGGCCGTGGCGAGCACAGAGGCGCCAGTGGACACCACCAGCGACGCGACCCTCGCGTATGGCATTGGTAGCCAAACCGGCGATTGCGGCGACTACCAGCCGGCGGTTGAGGGCTAACCACGGCCACCGGGCCGGGGTTTCGCGGAGAGCACATGGCGCGAGCGCGGTGCCGTAAGATGGCTGTGGACCATCAACGCGTCGCGGAGGGGTGTGAGTGACCACAGCGGGCACCCGGAAGAAGCGTTCCGAGCGGACAATCGAGGAATATCTCCTTAGCGAGCAACAGCTCGAAGACATGTACTATCACATGCTGCTGGCAAGGCGGCTCAACGAGCGGATGCTCGCGCTCAACCGGCAGGGGCGGGCGGCATTCGTGATTGCGGGTGTCGGGCAGGAGGCGGCGCAGGTAGGCGCGGCGATGGCGCTGAAACGGGGAACGGACTACCTGGCCCCCTACTACCGGGACCTGGGCATGAACCTGGTGTTCGGGATGACCGCCCGCGAGGCCATGCTGAACCTGTTGGCGAAGCGAGACGACCCGAATAGCTATGGCCGCCAGATGCCATCGCACTGGGGGAACACAGAACGCAGGATCGTCACGCAATCGAGCGTGGTGGCGACGCAGTTCCTCCACGCTGCCGGGATCGGGCTGGGTGCGCAGATGCGCAAGGACCCGCTCGTGGTGCTGACCTGTTGCGGGGAGGGGAGCACCAGCCGGGGCGACTTCCACGAAGCGCTCAACTTCGCAGCTATCCACCGGCTCCCGATCATTTTTTATGTGCAGAACAACGGCTATGCCATCTCGGAGCGGAACGAGAAGGAGATGCCGGTGCCGAACGTGGCGGACCGGGCGCGGGCCTACAACATGCACAGCGCCATGGTGGACGGGATGGATGCAATCGCCGTGTACCAGACCGTCCGGCCGGCGGTCGACCAGGCACGCAACGGCGGTGGGCCGTTCCTGATCGAGGCGAAGTGTTACCGGCTCTGGCCCCATTCGAGCGATGACGACGACTCGCGCTACCGGCCGAAGAAGGAACTCGAGGAGTGGACCAAGAAAGACCCGATCAGTTCGTTCCGGGCGCGGGTGGAGACGGACGGCATCTTTCCGAAAGCGGACCTGGACGAAATCGAGGAGCGCGTCGAAGAGGAAGTGCGGGAAGCGGCCCAGTGGGCGCTGATGCAGCCAGACCCCGAGCCAGAAGACGCGCTCGGCCACGTGTACAAGGAGCTTTGAAATGGCCTCGATGACCGTGATTGAGGCGGTCCGGTCTACCCTCGACGAGGCGCTCGGAAGGGACGACCGCGTCTTCATCCTCGGAGAGGACGTGGAGGCGGGGGGAGTGTTCCGCGCAACCGAAGGGCTGGCGGCGAAGCACACCGGGCGAGTCATCGATTCGCCTCTGGCGGAGTCCTCGATCATCGGGATCTCCATCGGGGCGGCGCACTATGGGATGCGGCCGGTGGCGGAAATCCAGTTTGCCGACTTCATCCATGCGGGGTTCGACCAGCTCTGCAGCGAGGCTTCGCGCTGGTGTTACCGGACCCGGGGCGACGCCTACCTGCCGATGGTTGTGCGGACGCCGTGGGGCGGAGGTGTACATGGGGGCCAGCACCACTCGCAAAGCATCGAGGCGTACTACGCGCACATGCCCGGCATCAAAGTCGTGGCGCCGGCGTTCCCGGCTGACTACCGGAGCCTGTTGCGCGCCGCGATCGAGGACCCGAACCCGGTGCTGTTTCTTGAGCACAAGCGGACGTACCGGCTGATCCGGCAAGAGGTAGAAGGCGCCCCCGCCGAGACGGTGATCGGGCGGGCGAGGGTAACGCGCAACGGTCCCGACCTGACGATCATCGCGTACGGGCTGATGCTGCATGAATCGCTGGCAGCCGCGGAAACGCTATCCAGCGAAGGCATCGAGTCGACGGTGGTCGACCTGCTGACGCTCAACCCCATCGACCGGGAAACGATCCTGGAGTCGGCGAGGGCGACGGGCAAAGTACTGATCGTGCACGAAGATACGTTGACCGGAGGCCTTGGCGGCGAGATCGCGGCGATGATCGCCGAGCACGCGTTCGAGTACCTCGATGCGCCGATCCGGCGCGTTGCCGGACCAGACATCCCTCCGATGCCGTTCCACCACGCGATGGAGGACTTTTTCATGCCGAACCGCGAGAAGATTGCGGCGGCGGCACGGGAACTGGCGGCGTACTGAAATGCTTCACGATTCACGATTCACGATTCACGATGTTGGTGCGCCATGACGGTGGTGAAGATGCCGCAGCTCGGGGAGAGCGTGACCGAGGGGACCATCCTGAAGTGGATGAAGGAGCCCGGTGAAGCGGTGCGCCTCGACGATCCGCTTTGCGAGATCGAGACGGAGAAGGTGACGGCCGAGCTCCCTTCGCCGTTCGAGGGGACGATGGGGAAGATCCTCGTGCCCCAGGGCGAGACCGTGGACGTCGGGACGCCACTGTGCGAGGTAGTGGAGGCAGCCGTTGCGCCCGGTCATCCGGCCAGCGGCAGCGGAGAAGGGAAGTGGCTCGGCGGCCCCATGGCGATTCCACCCGACGAACCGCCGGCGGCAGACCCGGCGCCAGCGCCGGTAGCGGTCCGGGCGTCCAGGGCAGTCTCACCGGCGCCTTCGCGGACCAGGCCTGACGAGCGCGAACGATTCTTTTCGCCGGCGGTAATGCGGCTCGCGCGGGAACACTCGGTTGACCTCTCGCAGGTGACCGGGAGCGGAATTGGCGGGCGGGTCACGCGGCGCGATGTGGAGCGCCACATCGCAACCGGGCCTGCACCGATGCCAGCAGGCGCCGCAGGTCCTGGGGTGGCGCCTACGGCCCCCGGGGCGCCGTACGAGACGGTGGTGCTGTCTCCGACGCGGCGGACGATTGCCGAGCACCTGGTGCGTTCGAACGTCGAGGCGCCGCAGGCGTGGACGATGGTCGAGTGCGATGTCACGCGGCTGGTTGCGCTTCGGGAGCAGGACAAGGAACGATTCCGGGAACAGGAAGGCGTGGACCTGACGCTGTTGCCGTACTTCACGGCAGCGGTGTGCGAGGCGTTGCGCGCGTTTCCCATGATGAACGCGCGCTGGGAGGGCGAGGAACTCCGGCGCTACCGTGCGGCAAACGTGGCGATTGCCGTCGCGACCGAGCACGGGCTGGTCACTCCAGTGGTGCACGACGCGGGCGACCTGAGCGTGGCGGGCCTGGCCAAGCGGATCGCCGACCTGGTGCAGAGAGCGCACGCGCGGAAGCTGCGTCTCGAGGACATCCAGGGGGGCACCTTCACGGTCAACAACACGGGGTCGTTCGGTTCCGTGGCCTCGAAGCCGATCGTGAACACGCCGCAGGTTGCGATTGTGACGATGGAACGCGTCGTGAAGCGCCCGGTAGTAGTTGAGGGTGACGCGATAGCGGTGCGATCGATGGTGAACGTCTGCCTGAGCTTCGACCACCGGGCGCTGGACGGGTACGAGGCCGGGGGCTTCCTGGCCGACCTGAAGCGACGGCTGGAAGCTATCGGTTAGCGCAGGATGGCGCACTTGGTCGAGGCGAGGGCATAGAGCCTGCCATCCGAGCAGGCTCGCTCGACGACGGCCTGACTCTTGCCCGCGTGGAGGACGGTGCCTTCGGCGTAGACCTCGCCGGTCGCCGACAGGACGGGTCGGAGGAAGTTCACCTACTACGGGGGTCGCGAGCGGGAGGAGCGGGTAGTGCTGGCTACCCGGTCTGCGCGTCGTCGACGACCGGGCCCTGCTGCGGGCGCTCGAACTGTACGCCTCACTGAACATCGATTTCGTCGACGCATACGACGAGGCCCTCGCAGAAACGACAGGGGGCGTGGTGTATAGCTTCGACAGGGACCTCGACCGGATCCCGATGGGTTAGCCCTTCTTCGGCAATGCCTCCAGCGCCCGGCCGATGACCATCCGCTGGATCTGGTTCGTGCCTTCGAAGATCTGGAAGATCTTGGCGTCGCGTACCCACTTCTCGACCGGGTGGTCGCGCATGTAGCCCTGCCCGCCAAGGACCTGGACGGCATCGACGGTGACCTTCATGGCCATATCACTGGCGAAGCACTTGGCCATCGAACCTTCGGCCTGGAGGTAAGGGACGTTGGCGCCGGCCATCCAGGCCGCACGCCAGACCATGAGCCGGGCGGATTCCACGGCCATGGCCATGTCGGCGAGCATGAAGCTGACGCCCTGGTTCTTGATGATCGCCCGCCCGAACTGGACGCGGTCCTTCGAGTAGTCGAGAGCGTACTCGTAGGCGGCGCGGCCGATGCCGAGGGCGTAGGCGCCGACGACGGGGCGAGTTCGTTCGAGGGTCATCAGCGCGCCGAGCGCGCCCGGGCCGGTGCCTCCGCCCGACTTCGACTGCGCACCGAGCTTGTAGTCGGCAGGGATGCGGCACTCGTTGAAGACAACGTTGGCAGTGTGTGAGGCGCGAATGCCCATCTTCTTCCAGGTAGTACCCTCTTCGAGGCCGGGCGTACCGCGGGGAACCACATAGGCGCCAATACCGCCCCAGCCCTTCGACCGGTCTTCGGTCGCGAACACCACGTGAACGTCGGCGATGTTGCCGTTGGTGATGAACTGCTTTTCGCCGTTGAGGATGTAGTCGTCGCCGTCGCGGGTGGCGGTCGTCTGGATGTTGGCGACATCGGAGCCAGCGTCCGGCTCGGTGAGGCACATGGCGCCAAGGTGGACTTCGTCGGCATCAGAGGAGATTGCCGCAAGCCATTTCTCGCGCTGCTCGGGCGACCCGGTGGAGGCGATGGCGGCCCCGGCAAGGCCCGAACTGTTGATGGCAAGGGCGATGCCGGCGCAACCCCACGAAAGTTCCTCGGCGAGAATCGACGGGATGAGTGAAGAGCCGGAGCCTTCGAGGAGACTGCCTTGCTTCGAGACGCCGAAGCCGATGGCGGCGGCCTTCTTGATGATGTCGTAGGGCACTTCCTCATGCTCGTCGTAGTAGGCGGCAACGGGGCGAATTTCCTTCTTCGCGAACTCGTGCGCGACCTGCTGGACCATTTTTTCTTCTTCTGAGAGTTCGAGCGAGACCATCGAGGGCGCCTCCGAGGGGCATGACTTGAAGGCAGCTTATCATCCGGTAGGCAGCGCGGAAGGGAATCCCGGCGGCCGGCCGGCCGGCTGACGAGCGACTGTGATGGACCTCACATTCGACGGTGCCGGCGGGGTGCTCATAACGGAATCGCCACACAGTCATCCCGTAGGGGGCTGGATCAGAGGGCGGCTGTGGGGCTACGGTACGGTTATGACATGTGCCTTCGGCTGAGCCAACCTAGCGCCGTCATGCGACTGCGTCATGTTTCAGGCGTGTTGCAGGTGGCACCGGATCTTCACAAAGAATCCTGGATTTTCCATGGACAGGCCCGGAAGCGGCTGACTATTATGGCGCCGCCCCTGGTACCCACGACGGCAAGCATTCGAGGTAAAGCGACGTTATGGACGAGCGCATAGGCCACTTTTTGAATTTCCTGGCAGTGGAGAAGAACGCATCGAACAACACCATCGCCGCTTACCGGAACGACCTCTCTCAATTCACCGTGTTCCTGGTGGCCGCCTCTCCCGGGAAGGCGCTCAACGGCACCTCGCAGGAGATGATCGTCCGTTACGTCGAGCATCTGCGTGACGTGCAGAACTACAAAGAGGCGACGGTCGCACGCAAAGTCGCCGCGGTGAAGTCGTTCTACGGCTTTCTCGCAGCTGAGGGCCTGGTGGACCACGACCCCACAGAGCACCTGAAATCGCCCCAGGTAGGGAAGACGCTCCCGCGCGCGCTCACAGTCGCCGAAGTGGATGAACTGCTGGAGCAGCCCGCCCGCCGCAACACTCCGGAGGCCCGGCGCGATAAGGCAATGCTCGAACTGCTGTATGCCACCGGTCTGCGCGTGACGGAGCTGGTCTCGCTGGACCTGAACGACATCGCGCTGGAGAGCGACCCGGTAACGGTGCGCTGCGTCGGCAAGGGTGAGCGCGAGCGGGTGCTGCCGCTGCACCAGCGGCCGGTGGACGAACTCCGGCAGTACATCTTTCATGTGCGGCCGAAGCTGGTCCGCAACCGCCGCGAGACCGCCCTGTTCGTGAACCGCCGCGGCGAGCGGCTGACGCGCCAGGGGTTCTGGCTGATTCTGAAGAACTATGCAAGGGAAGCAAATCTCGACAGGACCATCACACCCCACACGCTCCGACACACTTACGCGACACACATGCTCAGTGGCGGTATGCCGCTCCGTAATGTCCAGGACGCACTCGGACACGCGAGCATCTCGACGACTCAGATCTACACGCACCTGACCGACGACCAGAAACGGCGGGAATACGACAAGGCGCACCCACGGGCCTGAGGGCGCCAGGGCTCACGAGACACCACGTACAGGCGCGCCCGCCGGCGCGCCTGTAGTCTTTTCGGTATGAGCCACCACATGCTGGTTGAGGCGCTGATGGCGGAACGGGCGGCCGAGGCCCTCCGGGAATTGGACGCGGCCGGGAAGCTCATTGCGGCGATCCCCGAGCTGGAGGCCGGGCGCGGATTCGCCCAGCCCGAATTGCATTACTACGACGTCCTCGAACACAACCTTGCGGCGGTGGCCGCGGTTGATGCGGCGCTCGGGGGCGGCGAAGACAACCTGGAACTGCGCGAGGCAATAGCCTGGATCAATATCGATGCGTCGCTGGACCGGGAGGTCGGGGGTGTCCCGCTGGCAGCACTGGTGCGGCTGGCCGCCCTGTTGCACGACGTAGCCAAGCCGGCCACGGCGGTCTTCGAGGACGGCCGCCTCCGGTTCCCAAGGCATGGGCCGCGCGGGGCGGAACTGATGGGGGAGCGGCTGCCGGCGCTGGGATTCGAACCTGAGGCAACCGGCCTGGTAACCCGGCTGATCCGATATCACCTGCGGCCGCGAGAACTCATCCGGGAGGGAGGCGCAACGGACCGGGCGGTGCGAAAGTTCGTCGCAGACCTGGACGGGCACGTGTTGCCCCTGATGCTGGTGAACCTGGCGGACGGGATGGCGACGCGAGGGCCCGGGTACACGAGGGAGAACTATCGCCGGCACTGCGCATTCGTGAACTACGTGGCGGCGCGCGCCTGGGCAGTGGCGGACGAAGGCGAAGCTCCGCTGGTAACCGGCGACGACCTGATCGCTGAGCTTGACCTTGCCGGTGGACGCTTGTTGGGGGCTGTCCTAACATCGGTTCGCCGAGCCCAACTCGAACGTGCCGTGACGACGAGGCACGAGGCACTCGCGCTGGCACGCTCGGTCCTGGAGACCCTGAAAGCCGCAGAGTAGCCGGCCGGGGCCGGCCGAGCAGGAGAATCCCTATATGGCCGCAATGTGGAGTGTGATCTTCTACACCGGGCTGACGGTGGTGGCCTTCTACTTCTTCCTCCTGCGTCCCGTCTTGCAGAATCAGAAACAGCAGAAGAAAGCAGTCCAGCAGCTGAGAATCGGGGATGAGGTGGTGACGAGCGGCGGTCTCATCGGCGAAGTGAAGGATGTCGTAGTGCCCGTGGACGGGCCGACAGAGATCATCCTCGAGCTGGCGCCGGGCGTGCGGGTGCGCGCGCTCACGGACGCGATCCAGCGCAGGCTGAGCACGCTGGAGCCATCAACCAACGAAGCATCAACGGCCGAGGTCAATCCCGGCGAGGTTTCTCACAACAGTGCGTAGTACTTCCACCGTCCTTCTGTTCCTGTTCGTCGCGGCGCTGACCACGTTCAGCGTCATTGTCGTTTGGCCGAGTTCGCCCGCCCGTTACCTGCCCGGGGACTTCTGGCCCGAAGGCAAAGGCATCAAGATCGGCGACTGGGAGCGGGAAACCATGCGGCTCGGGCTGGACCTGCGTGGTGGTTCGTACCTGGTGCTCCAGGCGAACCCGCCGGCGGACTACCAGGGTGACCTCGACCAGGCGATGGACGGGGCCAAAGACGTGGTTGAACGACGCGTCAACGAGTTCGGTGTGAGCGAGGCTGAGATCCAGAAGACGAGCGGTAACCGGCTGACGGTGCAGGTCCCCGGGCTCTCGCTGAGCGATGCCCAGAGCCTGATCGGCAAGACGGCGGCGCTGCAGTTCATGACCTATAACGACAACACGGAACTCGTGCCGGCGACCGGCGTCATCGATGGACAGACCATCGCGATGACGGGCGCGCACCTGAAGAACAACACCTTCGCTGAGCGGTCCGGGACAACCTACGCCGTGGTGTTCGAGACCACGGGACTGGGTTCGCGGCTGCTGGAGCAGATCACGACGCGGGCGGTCCAGTATCCATCGTCCGACGCTCGCAACTTCCTGGTGGTCATGCTCGACGGCGAAGTGCTGTCAGAGGCGGCGGTACAGGCGGTGATCACCGACCAGGGCCGAATCACGGGGCAGGAGTCTTTCACGGCCGCGAACAACCTCTCGAAACAGCTGAACGCGGGCGCCCTGCCGATCCCGCTGGAGATCATCCAGGCGAAAGAGGTGAGCGCCACCCTGGGCGAGGACTCGGTGCTGGACTCCGTGAAGGCGGGCGAAGTCGGCCTGCTTGCCGTGATGCTCTTCATGATCCTGTTCTACCGGCTTCCCGGAGTACTGGCCTCGGTGGCACTGCTGGTGTACACCTCCGTGACGTTGATGGTGTTCAAGGTGTGGCCCGTCACGCTGACACTCTCGGGCATCGCGGCGTTCGTCCTCTCAATCGGCATCGCGGTGGACGCGAATGTGCTCATCTTCGAGCGCATGAAAGAGGAGCTGCGCCGGGGCCGCACACTGGGCGCGGCGATCGACATCGGGTTTGCGCGGGCATGGTCATCGATCCGGGACTCGAACGTCTCGACGCTGATCACGTGTCTCATCCTGTACTGGTTCGGAAGCCAGTTCGGTGCCTCGCTGGTGCAGGGTTTCGCGCTCACACTGGCGATTGGCGTCGGGATCAGCATGTTCTCGGCGATCACGGTGACGCGGACGTTCCTGAAGATGGTGCTGGGCACGCCGCTGGCGAAGAGCCATTTCCTGTTCAACGCGGAAGAAGTGAAACGGACGAAACCGGCCGGGCGGGCAGCCAGGGCGACGGGGGAGTAGCCACATGCTGGATTTCGCTGGTAAGCGCTGGTGGTATCTCTCCGTTTCGCTGTTCCTGTTCCTGGCATCGTCGGGGGCGCTGCTCCTTTGGGGCCTGAAAGCCGGGATCGAGTTCACCTCCGGCTCGTCGTTCACGCTGGAGTTCACTGAGCAAACGGTGTCGCAGTCCGACCTGCGGCAGGCGATGCGAGACCTGGACCACCCGGAGGCCCGTATCCAGGGCGCCGGGTCCAACACGTACATCATCCGGACATCGGAACTGGAGAACGCACCCAGCCTGGATAGCGCCGCAGGGCCGACTCCGCCGGGCGAAATCGACGAGATCGAGGCGGCACTCCGGACACGCTTCGGTGAGTTCACGCGGGAAGATTTTTCGACGGTTTCGGGGACGGTATCCAGCGAGATTGCACGGTATGCGACATTCGCGGTGTTCGCGGCGGCCGTCGCCATCCTGCTCTATGTGTGGGTAATGTTCCGCCAGCTCCCGAAGCCGTGGCGCTACGGAACGTGCGCGATCGTGGCTCTCGTACACGACTCGTTCATCATCCTCGGGCTGTTCGCGGTGCTTGGCGAGTTCCGAAACACCGAAGTGGACACGGCATTCATCACCGCCATCCTGACGGTTATCGGCTTCTCCGTGCACGACACGATCGTAGTGTTCGACCGTATCCGCGAGACGGTCTCGAACGACCCGTACGTGCCCTTCGAGGAAGCGGTGAACGCGAGCATGACCGAGACCCTGGCGCGGTCGATCAATACCTCCCTGGTGGTGGTGTTCACCGTACTGGCGATGATGCTGATCGGCGGAGACACCATCCGCAACTTCCTGCTGGTGCTGTTGGTCGGCATCGTGGCGGGGACGTATTCGAGCATCGGCGTGGCCTCGCAGCTGCTGGTGGTCTGGGAAAACGGCGACATCGGCAAGTTCTGGCGGCGGCTGCGCGGCGCGGCCCAGGAACAGGACGTGGCGGCCGAAGCCGTCTAGGAGCCTGGCAACTCAATCAAGCGCCGGGGCGCGGATATTCATCCGGCCCCGGCGTTTTGCATACGCCAATCGCCGAAGTCTCTAGCGAAGGGTGCGGACATCACCGTTGCGCCGGGTGATGTGGAGGGCATCGAGGTGTTCGAGGAAGGCCTGCGCGTACTTCCGGCTGGTGCCGAAGAGGTCCCGCGCCTCGGCAAGGGAAATGGCGCCGGTCGCGGAAATGTGGCTCCGCGTGCGCTCCAGCATGCCCGCGAAGACGGCTGCATCGAAGACGACGCCGGTACCGGTATCGACGACGACGCCGCGGTCAGCCAGGTAGGCCAGCAGAGGCGGAGGCGGGACCCGGTCGGTGGGGGGGCTGGCTCCGCCCTCGCGGATGTCAGCGAGGAAGGCTTCGACCTCCCGATGTTGCGTGGACGTTAAGGCAGGCTCATAGCCCGGGGGAGCGAGCCCTGCACCGGCTTCCGAAAGCGCGCCGGAAGCGACCGCATGGGATACCACGAGGTCAAACGAGGACGGATCGAGGCGCAGGCCGCCGCGAACGTGCTCGCGGGGTGCAGCGAGGCGGAGCGGGTTGGCCCGGAGGTACTCGTCGACGGCCCCCACCAGTCGACCTGCCTGTGCCGAGAGCCATGCAGCAGCCGCCGCCTTCCCCCCGGACAGCACCACGGTACCTGAGGCGATGAGGGATTCCAGGCCGGTGGAAACGACACGCGCGTCATCCCCTGCGAGAGGAGCGAGTTCGGCAGGCGCGGCGGGACCGGCGAGCAAGCGCTCGAGAATGCGGTCCTCTGGCGAGCCCTGGAGCAGGCGATCGAGGGCCTGCATCGTCGGGGCGTGGTTGCGGCGGCGCCGTTTCGCGTTGACGGCGACGATGACGCCACCCGCGACGGTATCGTTCGGCGTGCGGACGATGCAGTGGTCACCCGGGAGGGCGGGCATTGGCTGATCGAGGACCAGCTGCGCCCAGGCCCCTTCGCCCGCCAGGAGGGCATCGCGGTCGAGGAGGCGGAGGCGCGCCTCGGACTCGGCAGTCGCGCTGAGGACGGTGACACCCGCGTCGTGGGCGAGGGGATGCGCGAGCATGGGCGTGGCGCGGAGGCGGACATCGAGCACGCGTGCCGGTGTGACCGAACCGGGAGCGGCGACGACCATGCCGCGGCGGATGTCCTCGATATGGAGGCCGCTGAGGTTCACCGCGGCGCGGGTGCCCGGATCGAGACGGTCGACCTTCGTCCGGTGGCGCTGAAGCCCGCGGATGCGGGCGCGCAGGGCGCCGGGCTGGAGTTCCACTTCCTGACCGACGGACAGCGCGCCATCGACGAGGGTGCCGGTGACGACGACGCCGAAGCCCTGGATGGTAAACGCGCGATCGATGGGGAGGCGGGGGCGGCCGAGATCACGCTTGGGCGGGGTCGCGTCGAGTGCCCCATCGATGGCGAGCTTGAGGGCCTCGATCCCCTCTCCCGAGGTGGCACAGACGCGGAGGATGGGGGCGTCCTGGAGGCGGGAGCCGGTGAGGACCTCTTCGAGTTCGGCCTCGACGAGATCGACGTAATCGGTTTCGACGAGGTCGGTCCTGGTGAGCACGACGATGCCGGCCGGTACATCGAGCAGGTCGAGGATGGCCAGGTGTTCGCGGGTCTGGGGCATGGGACCCTCGTCGGCCGCGACAACCAGGAGCGCCAGGTCGACGCCGCCAGCACCGGCGAGCATGTTCTTGATGAACCGCTCATGACCGGGCACGTCGACGATGCTGACTTCGCGGCCGGACGGGAGTTCGAGCCAGGCGAAGCCGAGGTCGATGGTGAGGCCGCGTTCCTTTTCCTCGCGAAGGCGGTCGGGGTCGATGCCGGTCAGGGCCTTCACGAGGGTGCTCTTGCCGTGGTCGACATGGCCGGCTGTGCCGATGACGTGCATTGGGATCGAGTCTAGCCGGTTGGGGCGAGGGTGTTCTGGAGATGGGCAAGGAATCGAGCGCTGACCTCGCCGTGGAGGAGGCGGCCCGCACGGGTGAGGCGGACACGGGGGACGAGTTCGAGCACGCCGGCGGAGATGCAGTCTTCGAGCACGGCGCCGCCCACTTTTCGGAGCGGCACACTGAAGCGAGCATCGAACTCTCGTTGGTCGAACCCTTCGAGGAGGCGCAAGCGAAGGGAAACCCAGTCGGCCATGGCCATCACGGCGCCAGGGCGGTAGGCAGATTCGCTGGCGGGGCGGGGTGCCGGAGCGCGTTCTTCGACGGCGGCGATGTAGGCGCGGGGATGGGCGACGTTCTCGTAGCGCTCACCGCCCAGGTAGCCGTGGGCGCCGGCGCCGATGGCAAGGTACTCACCGTCGGTCCAGTAGATCATGTTGTGGCGGGAGTGGTGGCCGGGCCGTGCCCAGTTCGAGAGTTCGTACTGGAGGTAGCCGGCCGCGGCCAGGCGATCCGTGGCGGCTTCGTAGAGGTCTGCGACCGCATCGGGGTCGAGCGGGGTCACCTCGCCCTTGCGGACGCGGCGGGCCAGCGGCGTGCCATCTTCGACGGTGAGAGCGTAGATCGAGATGTGGTCGGGACCAAGCCGGATGGCAATGACGAGCGATTCGATCCAGGCGTTGAGCGCCTGGCCCGGAAGACCGTAGATGAGGTCGAGGCCGATGCTTTCGAAGCCGGCCTTCCGGGCGAACTCGACGGAGGCGGCGGTCGCCTGGGGGGAGTGGATGCGGTCGAGGAAGCGGAGTTCATCCGCGTGGAAGCTCTGGGCGCCAATCGAGAGCCTCGTGACGCCAGCGGCACGGAGAGCTTCGAGCTGAGGCCGATCGAGAGTGCCTGGATTGGCCTCGAGGGTGACCTCGGCAGCCGGTTCGAGCGGGGCGTGTTCACGGATGGCGGCTACCACGCCGGCGACGTGGTCCGCGGCCACTTCACTCGGAGTGCCCCCACCGAAGCCGATGGAGGCGATGCTCCGGCCCGAGAGGAGGGACGCATTGGCATGCACCTCGGCCACGAGCGCGGCGCCATAGGCCTCCTTCAGGTTATCCATGCCCGAGTAGGTATTGAAATCGCAGTAGCCGCACTTCACGGTGCAGAAGGGGATGTGGACGTAGACGGACAGTGGCTGCATCAGCTGTGCCCGAATTCTTCGTGCATCTCGGCGACGCGATGGGTCGTGATGCCGTGGACGCCCCAGTCCACGAGTTCTCGTGCCCGCTCGGTGTCGTCCACCGTCCAGGCCACGACGAGCAGCCCGCGATCGCTGAGCCGGCGGACGATGGGGGCGCTCAGAAGCGAGTGGCGGCACGAAACGCCTCGCGGGCGCACGTCTCGCTCGGATACGGAGAGGAACAGGTCAAGTTTTGCCCGTACATCAATCGAGTAAAAGGTATCGACCTCGGGGAGCTGCTCGGCAACGGCCCGGAGAGCCTTCCATTGCTGCGACGAGGCAACGATGCGCGGCGTGATGCCGGTGGCGGCTATCACCTGGGCGATGGCGCCGGCGGCCTCGGCGCCGCCGTTCTTGAGGTCGAGAAAGATGCCGGCGGAGCTACCCGCAGCCGCTTCGAGGAGTTCGACGAGACCGTAATGCGCGCTGGGCACACGGCGGAGGTACCACTTTTCGAACAGGAGGGGCAGCAGGCGCACACGGCGCTCATGGCGGGCCTCGAAGCGGCCACGGTGGATCCAGAGGTCGACTTCGAGGTAGTCGGCGCCTGCCGCGACGTAGTCACGGACGTGGTCAACGGAGTTACCGCCGCCGTGGGCGATGATGGCTGGCCCTGTGCGGCCGGGGAGAAAGTGCTCGAGAGCGGAGGCGGACAGCGCCATTACCCCGCCATGGTACTCGTCTGCGGATTCACCGGATGGCGGGGCGAGACGGGGAGATCGCCGTTGGCGATGTCGTCAAGCAGGTCTTCGTCGGTGATCCGGTAACCATCGGGGACGGGAGTGATGGTGCCAAGGGTGACAAAGCGGCTAAGCAGAGCGGTCACGGTCTCGCGGCTGGTGCCGATGGTCTGGGCGAGCTCCTGGTGGGTGAGGCCAAGGTAGACGAAGCCCTCTTCCTGGCGGCTGATGAGCGTATCGGCGAGACGTGCGGAGACCGGCTTGGAGACAATGTTCATGAAGGTGCGCTGCATCCCGGCCAGGCGATGGGCCATGAGCTCCATCATGGCGAACCCGAGGCGCGGAGATTGCTGGAGGAGGTGAGCGAAGTCCTCCCAGGAGATGCTGACGGCCATGGTGTCGACGATCGCCTGGGCGCAGGCGGTGCGCTCACCATCCTCGACGATGGCCATGTCGCCCACGACGCCGCCCTTGCCGACGACGTCGAGGATGATCTCCTTACCGTTCTCGGCGACCTGGTAGATCTTCACGCGGCCTTTGAGGATGAGGTAGACGCGCTCAGCGGGGTCACCGGCGGTGAAGATGACCTGGCGGGGCTTGAACTGGCGCTCGGTGAGCAAGGGGATGAGGCGGCCGAGTTCTTCGTCGCTCAGGACATTGAGTACGCGGCTGAGCTGGCGCAGATACCAGGCAATGGAGCGCTGGAGGGCCTGGCGGCCACGGGCGGGCACGTTGCGGGCTTCGGTCAGTGTGGTCATCGCGGTTCCCCCGTGCCCCCATAGCGGAGGCGTAGTTGATCGAGCAGGCGGATGGCGCCGGTGCTGGTCTCGAGCCGGTCGCCGTTTGAGACGTAAGCCTCGAGATCGTGGAAGGCTTCGTCGACACGGCCAAGGCGGTAGTGCAGCATGCCGCGTTCGCCGACGAGTGCTGCGTTCCACGGTTCGAGACGAAGCTGAAGTTCGAGGACGGCGTACCAGCGGTCGAGGTCGCGCCGTTCGCGGAAGATGGCATGAAGGTTGTTCAGCATGCGCTGGAGGATCTGGCGGCGAGTGACCGCAGCGAGAAACGTCTCGGGATTGGCGGTCCCAACGTTGAGCGAGCGGAGGCGGGCGAGCAGTTCGGTGCGGTCGATGCGGGCGCCCTGCTGGAACGGGTCGACGTAGACCGGGTCCTGGGGATCCCCGTAGCGGACGATGAAGTGGCCCGGGTAGCCAATGCCGTCGCACTGGAGCCCGATACGCTGGGCGACTTCCATGTAGACCAGAGAAAGCGTGATCGGGATGCCAGCGCGGCGTTCGACGACGCGATCGAGGTAGCTGTTCGCCGGGTCGGCGTAGTCTTCGGTATTTCCATGGAAGCCATAAACGCTAAAGAGCTGGTGGTCGATGGCGTGCGCGAGCGCATCAGGTGAGGCGCTGTCGCCCGCATGTTCGCGGGCGGCTTCGGCCAAGTTGTCGAGTTGAGCAGCTGTGAGATGGGGGTCGACGATGTGCCCACCGAGGCGCGCGATGACCATGGCAGCGCCGTAGAGGTCGACCTCGTGGTCGGCACCCCTGACGGCCTGGGCGAAAGCATCGAAGTCCTGGTGGAACACGCTACTCAGTATACGTGTGGAAGTGTGAATTCCGTCACTCAACGCCGCGAACGTCAGGGTTGTTCCAGGCCGTGGGATTCCAGGAGGGCGGCGTCAGCGAGGATTGCGTCCGTGGCGCCGTCGGCGACGATGCGGCCGTCATCGACGATGATCGTCCGCGGGAAGATCTCGGATACGAGCTTCATGTCGTGCGTGCTCACAAGCATGGTCTGTTCGAGGTCCCGGAGGAGGTTGATCAGCTCGCGCCGGCCGCGGGGATCGAGGCCCGCGGAGGGCTCATCGAGAACAAGAACGCTGGGCGCCATGGAGAGCACCGTGGCAAGGGCGGCGCGCTTGCGCTGGCCGATGGAGAGATGGAACGGCTGGCGGCGTTCGAAGCCGGCAAGGCCGACAGCGGCGAGGGCGGCAGTAACCCGAGCGTCAACCTCGACTTTCGGGAAGCCCATGTGGATGGGTCCGAAAGCGACGTCGTCGTAGACAGTTGGGCTGAAGAGCTGGTCGTCGGGGTCCTGAAACACCAGCCCGACTGCCGCGCGGATGCGGCCGATGTTCTGGCGGGTCACGGGGAGGCCCGCGATGGTGACGGCCCCTGAGGTGGGCTCGTTGATGCCGTTGAGGTGGAGCATGAGGGTGCTCTTCCCAGCGCCGTTCGGCCCGATGAGAGCAACTTTCTCACCCTGTTTGATCGCCAGCGAGATGCCCTTGAGCGCCTCGAAGCCATCGGGATAGGTGAACGTCAGGTCACGGACATCCACGGACAGGGTGGATGGGCTGGAGGCGGGATGGGGAAGGGCGGCATCGGGAGTCATGCGCGCGGCAACCAGGCGTGGGCTGTCACTTCGAACGCCGCGAGGAGCGCCAGCGCCGCCAGGAGCACGAACCACTGGTTGCGCGGGAACGGGCGGTCGTGGATGTGACGGATGTGCCCAGTGTAACCACGGGATTGCATGGCGAGGTAGACGCGCTCACTGCGTTCGTACGAGCGGATGAAGAGCGAGCCAACCATGTTCCCGACAACGCGAGCCTGCCAGATGGTGGAGGGGCGGGGGGCACCGGGGAGAGAAGCGGCGCGCGATGCACGGGCCCGCATCATGCGGGAGGCTTCGCCGGTGAGGACGGCCAGGTACCGGTACATGAGCGAGATGATGGCAACCATGAGCTTTGGCAGCCGAAGGCGCTCGAGGCCTTCAAGCAGGTCGTGGAACGGGGTCGAAAAGACGAGCAGGGTGGCGGCCTGCACGCTTATCCAGCTCTTCAGCATGATGGTGAGGACGATGCGGAGGCCTTCGCCGCTCAGGGTGAGGTCGAAGAGCCAGAGGTCGACCGTACCGATGGGGTCGCCCTTCTTGGTGAAGAGCAGCGGGAAGGCAGCGACGATGAATGGGAGCGCAACGAACGAGCCCCGAACCATGCGAACGGGCCCGAGGCGAGCAAGGAACGAGACCGCGACCAGGACGAGCCACGCCAAGCCCAGCGCGGCGAAAGAACCGACTGGGAGCAGGCTCACCGAGAGGATGAAGCCCACGACCAGGAGGAACTTCAGCCGGGCGTCGGCCCGATGGACGGGACTTTCGCGCGCGACGTAGCGGTCGAGGTTCAGGTCTGGTTGCTCCTGCGGGACTGCTGGCGGACGTAGGCACCGAACGCCATTGTCAGTACGAAGACGATGGCAACTCCGATCAATCCGGAGATGATCACCGTCGCGCGCTCGTCGTCGATCCCGGGGACCGAATAGTCGGGGAGGAACGAGTAGGGGGAGTCTTTGCCTTGCTCGGCGAAGCCCTTGTCCTCGGAGACCCGGTCCAGGCCGTCAGGGTCGGAGGAGGCGAGCGGCGCAAGGATGATGACGACAAGGGCAGCCAACACGAGGCCGAGGATCGCCCAGCGGTAGCGTCGGAAGAAGGACGGGTCGGAGGGGGTGGTGTTCGACACGCTTCCTCCTAAGCCTGGGCCATCCGGCTATCGCGAAGGCGGAGAAGGTCGGCGCGGCTCGCGGCGATGAAGCTGAGTGCGCCCACCGTGATGACCGCTTCGCCAACGCCGATGATGACGTGCCAGCCGACCATGGCCACCAGGGCGGTCGGAAGGGACGTGGTATCGGAGATGGCAAGCTGGAAGGCAACGAGGACAGCCGCGGCCAGGACGGAACACCAGGCTGCCACCGCGGCTGCGGGGAGCCGGCCCTTCTGCTCGCCACCGAGAACGGCGGCGATGGTGCGGTAAAGCCAGTAGCCCCCAAACGTGCCGATGATGCCCATGTTGAAGATGTTGGCGCCGAGGACGAGAAGGCCGCCGTCCTGGAAGACCAGCGCCTGCACGGAGATGACGCAGGCCATCACGATGGTGCCGGCGTAGGGACCGAGGAGGATTGCCGCGAGGACACCGCCAAGGAGGTGTCCGGAGGTGCCGCCTGGAATCTGGAAGTTGAACATCTGGGCGGCGAAGATGAATGCGGCCATTACGCCCATGAGGGGGACCGCCCGCTCATCGAGCTGGGCGCCGGCACGGCGCAGCGAGATCGCGAGCGCAGCGACAGTGATGACCCAGAAGGCAAGCGCCACCGGAGTGGAGAAAAACCCATCCGGAGCATGGAGCAAAAAGAGCGGAACGGACATCGGTCTCCCCCGAGACGTCAGGAATCCGGTGATAACAACCCGGCTTACCCAGTTTGCCTGAAACGAGGTTCGCCTTGCAACCAGTTGCAACTGCCAACACGGGCCGGATGCGCGGTGCGTTGCCCCTGGGCGGTGAGCACCCGTATCGTCGGCAGTCGTGGAAGCGCCAGTACGGTACCGGGTCGGCGACATCGACATCGCCGTGATCAGCGACGGGTACATCAAGCTCGACGCGGGCGCGGTGATGGGGCTGATCCCGCGGGTAATGTGGGAGCCGATCCTCGGCAAGGAGAACATCGACGCTGAGCACCGGATGAAGCTTTCGCTGAACTGCATCGTGGCGCGGAGCGGCGACCAGGTGCTGCTGGTGGACACGGGGATGGGGAACAAGGTGAGCGGACCGGTGCGGGAGCGCGGGTTCCCCGGGGATTATGGGCTGCTCCTTGACGGACTCAAGGCGCTAGGGCTTCGGCCGGAGGACATCACGGTGGTGGCGAACACTCATTTGCACGCGGACCACTGCGGCTGGAACACCACCTTCGCGGCCGACGGCAGCGTGGTGCCGACGTTCCCCAATGCGCGGTACTACGTGCAGGCAGGCGAGTACGAGGTGGCACGCCGCCCAAACGAACGGACGCGCGGCACGTACTTCGCGGAGAACTTCGAGCCCCTGGAAGCGGCCGGGCAGCTGGAACTGGTCGAAGGCGAAACCGAACTCATCCCGGGAGTGAAGTACTGGCCGACTCCCGGACACACAGCCGACCACGCCTCGATCGCACTGAGCTCGAAGGGCGAGACGGCGATCTACACCGGCGACCTAGTGCACCACGCGGTGCAGGTCGAGCGCCCGGCCTGGATCGCGGCATTCGACATCCTGCCGCTCGTCTCGCTGGAGACGAAGAAGCGGTTGGCGGAGCGGGCGCTGAAGGAAAACGCGCTGCTGATCTGCGTGCACAACCCGTTCCCGGGAGTGGGCCGGTTGACGGAGCGCGACGGCCGCCGGACATTCGTGGCGGAATGAGCCGCCCTGAACCTGTCTATCACCTGGCCCTGCGGGAGCTGCACGCGGCGAACAGCGCCGTCTTCAACGTTGCCGCGGGCTGGACGATCCCTATGCGCTACGCCAACCCCGCGACCGAACTGGCCGCGCTGCGCCAGCACGCCGCGGTCTTCGATCGTTCCTCCAGAAGCCGGCTGCTGGTCAGCGGGACGGACGCGCTGGAGGTGCTGAAAGCGGTCTTCGCCGGGCACGTCGAAGACCTGGAGGAAGGCCGGGCGATGCGGACGGTGGCCCTGGAGCCGGACGGGACGATCCGCGACCTGGCGCTTATCGCCCGGACCGGGGGAATCGCGTACATGGTGAGTGGTGAGCCCGGGCAGCGGGCGGAGACGCTCGCCCGCCTGCGGGCGGCCGCCGAGCACGACTTCGATGTCCGGATAGACGACCGGACGGAGACCACATGTCTCATCGGGCTGGCGGGGCCGGAGGCGGGTCAGGCGGCGAACGAACACCTCTCCGAAGCACTGCCGGCACGGCTGCAGGCACTTCATTGCCTGGCCTTCGAGTTCCATGGGTTCCGAGGGCTGGCGATCCGGACCAGCGACACCGGCGAAGACGGGTTCGAGTTCATGCTCGCGCCGGCGGTGGCCCAACATCTCATCGAGACGCTGCATGAAGCCGGGATTCCGCTGGCGGGTCATGAGGCGCTGGAGGTCGCGAGGGTGGAGGCATGTATTCCGTCGTTCGAGCCAGACCTGGAACCTGGCCTTTCGCCAGCAGAAGCCGACCTCGATGTGCTGCTCGGCGTGCCGGGTGGGGCGCAGGGACGCATCCTCTCGGGGCTCCTGTTTGACGGCGTGGGCGTGCCGGTGACCGGGACGCCGTTGACCGCGGGAGGTGAGCGCGTGGGCGAATTGCGTTCCTGCGTCCGCTCGCTATCGTTGAACGCGACGATAGGACTTGGCATCATCGAGACCCGCTACGCGCTGCCCGGCCGTGAACTGTCGGCGGGACCGGACCGGGCAACAGTCGTGGCAAAGCCATTTCACCGACGGAGAACCTAGCGATGGGCATCGACCTGATGAACCTGCCGGCTTACGAACCCCGATGGCCGGGCGCGGTCGAACTGAACCTCCAGGACCAGTGGCGTGCCCGCTGGGTGGATGAGCAGGAGCTGCCGGAGAACGCACCGGTGTCCTGGGCCTATGCCATGGTGTGCATGGGCGACAACGGCTACGCGACTCGTGCAAAGGGCGGCGCACGGTGGGAGATGATCGAAGGTCCGACTGGCGACAGGCAGCCCGAGGCGTTCGTGAAGCAGGCTGCCCTGGAGCGGATGGGTGCGACCGCGGGACGGATGGATCTCATCGGCTTCTTCGAATGCAAGGCGACCCGGCACAACACCGAGGTCGAGCAGGGGACGATCACCGTCCGGCCGTTCTACCTGGTGGTCGCCAAGAAGGTGGCTGATCTGCCCGAAGGATCGGACTACGAGCGGCGGCGCATGCGGATGGCCGAGTTCATGGTCGCAATGCGGGCGAGGTACCCGGAATTCGAGGACTACATCGGGAAGTGCGCATCGCGGTACGCCATCCTGAGGGCAAAGGGCGAAGCCTGACGTTTCCGGCGCACAGGTTCAGTCCGGTGCGGCGCGGCCCCGTCTTCGGAAGCTGGCCAACTAAGCCGCGTTTTCTCCGCGCGAGCGATCGGGGAACCGGCGCTCCAGGAAGAAGAGCACAACCCCGACCCCAACGCCCCCGGCGAGTCCGACCAACAGGCCTACCAGCACTTTGTCCGTGTCGAACCGGAGGAACAGGTAGACCGCGAACGTGACGATGAATCCCGACAGGACGTAGAGCGCTTGCTTCTTGATGAACCTCAGCATGTGCTTCTCCCCGCATGGACGTGTGTCGCGGAACGTGTCACGCGCACCATCCAAAGTCAAGATGCTGTGACTGGGACGTGCGGCGCCGGAGTGGCTCAGTCCCCGTAGACGCGAGCCAGGAGTTCGTAGATAGCCGGGTCGTACTGTTCGAGCCAGGCGCGACCGCGGCCGCTGCGGGGATCCGTATCCAGGAAGTAGGACTGGGTGGCCTCGGCAAAGTACTCGTTTGCGTTGGTCGCGGCGTAGTCGCCCTCGTACTTGCCCGCGTTGCGCGCGTCCTGGAAGAACTGGCGGACATCGAAGTAGTCGGCCTGGGGGAGCGTCCACCCCTGGACCAGGTGGCCCAACTCATGGAAAAGGATGTTGAGCCCACGGCAGGGCCCCGAGCGGTCGCCCAGCAGGTCGAGTTCATTGACCGTGACCACCGGGTAGTCTGCCCGGTCAGCAACACCGCAGACGTGGCTGAAGTAGTCCTGGCTGCGGGCATTTTCGAGGCAGCGGAACTCGGGAAGGTCGAGGACCCCCTGGTCCGGCGCTGCCACGATGACGTAGGCGCCTTCCTCGGCGAGGGACGCCTCGAGGTCGTTGTTCAGGAAGACGCGCTCGATCGTTTGGCGGGCAATTTCGAGGGCTTCGTCACTCACGTCCTGGTTCGCAACGATGGCCAGGCCGGCCACATCGACGCGCTTCGTGTACTCGGCGGCGAAGACACGGGGCTCGGAGGGGTCAGGGCGGCGTAGCAATCCCTGGCAGACGTTGCCCTCGGGCGCCAGGCGCGGCAGTGAACCGGGCGGCTCCGGTGTGCTTGCAGCGGCCCCGCCTGGATCGCCCGCCGTGGAGCCGGAATCGAGGAAAACGACGGCAAGGGCCATACCCCCGACGAGGGCGAGGGCGCCAGCCGGCAGGAGCGCTGCCAACAAGAATTTTCGCATGGGCCTCTAGCTTCGGATGCCCGGGGCGGCGGCGTAAAGGACGAGCTTAACCGCGGCTTTCAGGCCTCCCGGGCCTGGCTTCCCCGGGTGTTAGGTCCGCCCGTCCTGGTACGGCTTTGAAAGCGAGCCAGCGGAGCCGTCAGGGCTCGATCGCGAAACGGATCGCGACGCTGGCAGAGACCGTGGTCTCACCTGGCTGGATCGGCGTGGCGCTGTCGAAGGAGCCGCCAGTTGCGGGAGCGCGGAGGATCGGGCTCGTGGAGCTGGAAGATTCGGAGATGGACAGGATCACACCGAGTTTCACACCGGCGGCTGCCGCATAGGTTTCGGCGCGGGACTTCGCGTCCGCGATGGCCTTCTCGCGGGCTTCCTTCAGAAAGGGCTTCGGATCATCGATGCCGAACGAAATGCCCTGGAGGCGGGCCGCATCGCCGGCGGCAGCTACCCCGTCGTCGATCACCTTGCCAGCCTTGTCCAGATCCCGGACGGTGACGGCCAGCTGGTTATTCGCGATGTAGCCGGTGATGCGCGGCGGTTCGTTCTGCGAGTAGAAGTATTGGGGGTAAATGTTGACCGAGGTGGTCACGATGTCCTTGTCTTCGACTCCGTTGGCCTTCACGGAGGCGATCAGCTTGCTGGCAGCATCAGCGCCGGTGTCTCGTGCCTCCTGGACGGTTGCGCCCGAGGCTTCAATGCCGATGTTGACGATGGCGATATCAGGTTCAGTCCGGACTTCTCCGAGTCCAGAGACGGTGATGCCGTCGGTCACGCTTGAATCCCCCTGCGGTGGAACGTTCACGGTGGTGTCTCCTTCGCAGGCTGTGGCGATGAAGGCGAGGGCGAGGATGGGGACGAGCAGGTAACGCATCTATTGCCTCCGGCGGCGAACTTCCATGAAGGCGAGGGTACCAAGAGCGGCAACGGCGAGCGCTCCGAGGCCGGCAAGCCAGGGCGTGTAGCCGGTGTCATCATCCGCCGCCACACCGTATTCGAGGTTGAAGGCGTTGGCGGGCGGACCATCGGTTGCATCAGTCAGGGCCGTCCCGTCGCCCGCCAGGATGTTGCGGGAGGCTTCCGGAGTCGGTTCCGTGCCTGTCGCGGGGACGGCGGGCGTGTCGACGCCCGCCCCGGAGACTCCGCCGCCGGCGGGCGGAGAGGCCGCACCGGGCTGGCTCTGCATATCCTGGGCGGCGGCACCGTCGTCGTCGGTCGCTTCGGTACCGGTGCTTTTG
>CAUJEQ010000194.1 GCA_963169135.1 Chloroflexota bacterium | reverse complement strand
AGTGCCGGCCGAGGAGGAAGAGGGCGAAGTGGAGCTCGATGACCGGGGCGATGGTGATGTGCGGCCCGGCGGTCCGTTGTTCGGGGCCAATTTCGGAAGGCATTGCTCTTTAACTATATCCCTAACTCGCGGAGAATGCAGCAACCGGTGGCCCCGTGGCCCGTTGGCCGCGCGGTCCACCCGGAAGGCGTTGGCCCGTGGCTGGCAATGTAATGGGGGCGTGCCACTCGCATAGGAGTAGTCCCGCATATGCGACCTTCCCGGGTGGTTCGAGGATACACGTGAGCCTCCGTTCGGACGGGGCATCCCAGGAACTCAGGAACTCACCCACCATGCGCCTACGTCTCCGTGAAAAACTCCTGGCCGGGTTTGGGACGGTCATCGTCCTGCTGGCCATCGTCGCCGTGCTTGGCATCATGCAGTTGCAGACGGCTTCCAACCGCACAGCAGCCCTGTACCGCGAGAACGTGCTCGGCGTGCAATACGCGCTCGAAACGGACGTCCACATGATCACCGCAGGGCGCGAGATCAACCTCGCGTTCATGACACCCGACCTGAACGAGCGGGCGGTCGTCATCCAGAACGCACGCGATGCGATGGCACACGCACAGGAGGCCATGGAGGCCTACCACGTGACCTTTGCCTCGGAGGCAGACGCGGAGCAGTGGGCCGGAGTGGAAGCAGCGGTCAATGCGGTGATCTCCGAGCGGGAAGCATTCCTGCCCCTGCTCGAGCAAGGACGGGATGAGGAAGCGCGGGCGGCGTCGGCTGCGCTCATCGACCAGGTGAAGACGATGAACACGACCCTGACTGAGTCTGGTCAGTTCAACGCCGACATCGCGTCGTCTTCGAAGGACGCGGCAGCCAGTGCGGCCTCGAGCTCGCGCACCATGATGATCAGCATTTCGATCGTCGCCGCCCTGGTGGGCTTCGGCATCGCCTATTGGCTCGCCCGGGGTATTGCCGGCGCGGCCGGGCAGGCAGCCGCCGCGGCGGACTCCATCTCTCGTGGCGACGTCAACGTCAAGGTCGATGTGAAGTCGAAGGACGAGATGGGCGACCTGGCCAGGTCGTTCACCGAGATGACCGCCTACCTGAGCGAGATGGTCGCTGCCGCAGAGGCCGTCTCGAATGGCGACCTGACGACCAGCGTGACGCCGCGCGGCGCCGACGACGCCCTGGGCAACGCCCTGTCGCACATGGTCACCAACCTGCGCGGCCTCATCGGCCAGGTGAAGGAGAACTCGGACAGCATCCTGAACGCGGCGGTGCAGCTCGGCGATTCGAGCGACCAGATGGCTGCGGCGACGGGCCAGATCGCGACGGCGATCAACGAAGTAACGCGGTCCGCCGTCTCGCTGAGCGGCCTGTCGCAGGATTCGGCGCGGGAGATCGAGCGGGTGGCCTCGGGTTCGCAGCAGGTAGCGGCGGGAGCTGCCACCTCGGCCGATTCGGCGGCCCAATCGCGGCAGGAAGCCGTGGAGATGGGCGAGCGCATCCAGGTGGTCGCGACCGCGTCGCAGGAAGTGGCCCAGGCGGCCGACGAATCCCGTTCGGCGGCGCAGCAGGGCCAGCAGGCCGTCGGCCAGGCTGTCACCTCGATGGAATCGATTGCGACTGCGGTGCAGCGGGCCTCGCGCACGGTGGACCAGCTGGGCGAATACGGCCAGCAAATTGGCGACATCGTGAAGGCGATCGACGAGATTGCGGCACAAACCAACCTGCTGGCGCTCAATGCGGCCATCGAGGCGGCCCGGGCAGGCGAACAGGGCCGTGGGTTCGCGGTGGTCGCGGAGAATGTGCGGTCCCTGGCGGAACGCTCCAGCGAATCGACGAAGGAGATCGCGGCCCTCATTGCCAAGGTGCAGCAGGGCACGCAGGAAGCCGTGGAGGCCATGGCGGTCGGCGTCCGGGACGTGCAGGAGGGCCAGCGCATCACGGAAGAAGCGGGCCAGTCGCTGACCTCGATCATCGGTACCGTTGAGCTTTCGGCGACGCGGATGCAGGAGATTGCCCGCGACGTGCAGGGGCTGGCCTCGGGCGCCGAGCGCATCATCTCCTCGGCCGAAGGGATCGCGGAGCTGGCTCGCGAGTCGGCCTCCGGCGCCGGCGAGATGGCCGCGGGCACCACGCGGGTGACCGAGGCGATCATCCAGGTCTCGGCGACCAGCGAAGAGACGAGCGCCTCGGCGGAAGAAGTCTCGGCTTCGACCGAGGAGCTTTCGGCGCAGTCTGAAGAGCTCGCAGCGACGGCCAACCAGATGCGGGAGATGGCGGAAGCCCTGCAGAAAGCGTCGGCGCGCTTCAAGCTCGCCTGAGCCCGGGCAGAACCGTCCCGTCCTACACCAGCACCGCCCGGGAGAGTTCCCGGGCGGTGCTGTTTGTCTCCGGGACGAGATGCGGGTGCCGGGCGGGTTCGTGATCTTTACCTTGTTCGGCGAGCCAACCGGCACCCCGGGCGGGTCTGGGGCCATACCTCCGGCAAGAACAGCACAGAGCAGGCAGGCCATGAACACACCAACCAGCATCGCCTCCCGGGGCTACATCGTTGAAGCCCCGACCATCCCCCGGGGATTTGGCGCGCACCTCGAACGGAGCGGGCTCGCGGGCATGACGAGCCGGACTGCCGAAGGTCTGTATTTCGAACCGCGGGCGCCGCTCGCTGCGCTCTTCGCCGCTTTCGAGCGGTGCGGCGTGCGCGTGGCGGCGGTGCGGCGGGCAGGCGGTGCGCCCGGCTGGCAGACCGGCGCACGGCCGGCATGGCAATCGCGCGACCGCCTCGCGAACCGGCACGCGGCCGAGTGGTTGCCCACGCTGCCCTGCGCATAGGGTGCGAAGTTCGTACGACAAATCCACAACTCCGCTCCAATGTCCTATCATGCGAGCCACTGCGAGTCGACGGTGTCGTGCTGCCGGCTCAGCACATCGCAAAGGAATCCCTCTTGGAACTGCAAAACGCTGTCATCGTCGATGGTGTCCGTTCGGCCTTCGGGCGCGGCGGGCGCGGAAAACTCGTGGCCACTCGCCTCGATGAAGTGGGCGCACAGATCGTCCGGGCCCTGATGGAGCGCAACCCGAAGGTCTCGCCCTGGCTGGTCGAGGACATCGGCCTGGGCAACGTCGGCGGCGCGGGCGAACTGGCCGGCATTGGCGCCGACACCATCGCCCGTCTTGCCGGCCTCCCGGCCGAGATCTCGGCGTTCGACACCAACCGCCAGTGCGGTTCGAGCATGGAGACGCTCCACCGCGTCGCTCAGTCGGTCATGGTCGGCGCGACGGAGTGCGGCATCGCGATCGGTGCCGAGCGCATGGGCCGCCAGCTCGGCGGCGGTGGCGGCGCCCGCGCAACCACGCGCATCACGGAGTTCAACAAGCGCCGGCTGGAGCAGACCGCCGAGCAGCGCAACCTGGCCCCGAACCACTACGACGACTTCGGCGTTGCGTTCCAGGATGAAATCCTCGACTACTCGCCCGTGCTCTCGATGACGCAGACGGCCCAGAACGTGGCCGAGGTGTACAACCTCAGCCGCGAAGAGATGGACCAGTTCTCGGTCGACAGCCACCGCAAGGCCGTGGCCGCCTACGAGAAGGGCGTCTACAAGGACGAAATCATCCCGCTCGAAGTCGAAGAGCCGGTGTTTGACGCCGAAGGGAACTGGGTCGAGGCGGAGCACGGCAAGACGATCGTCTTCGACCGCGACGAGTGCATCCGGCCGGGCACGAACATGGAAACGCTCGGCTCGCTGCCCCCGGTGAAGGGCATCGTCAGCCCAACGGGTTCCGAGCTCCGGATTACGGCCGGCAACGCCTGCCCCACGAACGACGGCTTCAGCGCTGTCCTCATCATGAGCGAGAAGAAGGCGCTGGAACTCGGCCTCGAGCCGCTGGCGCGCATCGTCGGCTATGGCGTCGCGGGAGTGAAGCCGCAGGTGATGGGCCTCGGCCCGATCCCTTCAACCCGCAAGGCGCTCCGCCACGCCGGCATTACCGCCGACCAGATCGACCGCGTCGAGTTCAACGAGGCCTTCGCGGCCCAGGTGATCCCGTCGTGCAAGGAGCTGGGCATCCCGCTGGACCGCGTGAACGTCAACGGCGGCTCGATCGCGATCGGCCACCCGCTCGGCGCCACCGGCGCCCGCCTGGTGCTCGCCGTGGCGCACGAGCTGCGCCGCAGCGGCGGCCGCTACGGCCTCGCCACGCAGTGCATCGGCGCCGGCATGGGCATCAGCACCATCATCGAGCGCGTCTAATCCCGGGCTAACGGACAACACCTGGACGGGGGCCTTTTGGCCCCCGTTCTTCGTGCCCCGCGCCGCCATCGGCGAGGCGCGTCCGCCCACGTCGACGCGGATCGGGCAGGGGACGGGCGAGCGCTGGCTGACGCGGCGGGCCACGGCACGTACACTCGCGCCAATACCTCCGAGAGGAGCCGTCTATGCCTGCGCTCGATGGCGTCAAAGTACTCGATCTCACCCAGTACGAAGCCGGCACCACCTGCACGCAGTACCTCGCGTGGTTCGGCGCCGATGTCGTCAAAATCGAACGGCCCGGCATGGGCGACCCGGGCCGGAACGTGGCCGGCGGCGGCAAGGACTCGCTCTACTTCCTCTCCTTCAACAACAACAAGCAGAGCGTCGCGATCGCCCTCGACACGCCCGAAGGCCGCGACCTGTTCCTGAAGATGGTGCCGAAGTTCGACGTCGTGGTGGAGAACTTCACGCTGGGGACGATGGAGAAGCTGGGTATCGACTACGACGTGCTGAGCGCGCTTAACCCGGCCATCATCTACGCCACGATCAAGGGCTTCGGGATCACGGGGCCGCGGAGCGAGTACAAGTGCTTCGACATGATCGCCCAGGCGGCAGGCGGGGCCTTCAGCGTGACCGGCGAGCCGGACGGACCCCCGACCCGGCCCGGGGCGACCTTTGGGGACACCGGCTCGGGCGTGCATGCGGCCCTGGGCATTCTCGGGGCGTACATCCAGCGGTTGCGGACGGGGCGGGGACAGGTGGTGGAGATCGCGATGCAGGAGATCATCGCGAACTTCATGCGCGAACCGATGTCGCAGCGGGAATGGCGGGGCAGCCCGATCGCGCGCCGCGGCAACCGGACGGTCGTGCCGACTGACCTGTATCCGTGCGCGCCGGGCGGCCCGAACGACTACCTCTACATCATGGTGGTGACCTCGCGGATGTGGGATTCGCTGGTCGCGGCGATCGACCTGCCGGAGCTGGGCATGGACCCGCGATTCGCGACCGTGCGCGACAGGCACCAGCACGGCGACGAGCTCTGGGAGCACATCGCGAACTGGACTCGCCAGCGGACGAAGTGGGAAGCGATGGACCACCTGGCCGCGGCCGGTGTGCCCTGCAGCGCGGTGTTCGATACCGACGACATCTTCAGCGACCCGCATCTGAACGAGCGCGACATGATCCGCACGCTCGAGCACCCGGTCGTTGGCGATTTCCAGCTGCTGGCACCGCCCATCCACCTGAGCGAACCGCAGGCGGAGCTTCGCCGGGCGCCGTTGCTGGGCGAGCACACCGCCGCGGTGCTGGCGCGCGAACTCGGGCTGAACGACGGCGAGATCCGGGCGCTGGCGGACCGCGGCGTGCTCGGGATCGATCCGCCGGTGCCGGCCCCGGCCTGAGCTACAGGCGGCCCGCAGCTTTCTGCCAGGCGACCTGGTCGCGGAGGGTCTCCTCCAGCGGGCGGAAGGTCACACCGAGCTCCTGTTCCGCGCGCGAACAGTCGGCATGGGCGTTGCACCAGAGCACCCAGGTGCTGCTGGGGTCGATCGGCAGCCGGAACGGGACGACCCGCTGGAGAGGAGCGGTGATGCGGCCGCCCATGTATGCAGCCGCGCGGGGTATGGGGATACGGGGGCGGCGAACGCCGGCTTCGCTGCAGACGCCTTTCACCAGGCGGTTCAGCGGCACCGCTTCGCCGCCGAGCACATAGCGGCGCGGGCCCTTGCCCGGCTCCAGCACCCGGGCATGAGCGATGGCCACGTCACGCACATCGACGATCGGCAAGCGGCCCGCAGGGACGAACGGCACGAGGCCGCGTTTGAAGTTGCGCGCCACCAGGGTGCTTTCACCGTCGTAGGGGTCGTTGGGGCCCCAGACACTCCCTGGGTAGGTAATCACGACCGGTGCACCCTGGTCCTGCAGATCACGGGCATACCGCTCCTGCTCCTGCTTGGAGGTCGCGTAGGGCGGTGCGCCCGATCCCACCGGTCCGTCTTCGCGGATGACACGCTCCGGCGCGGGGAGCAGGGCGACGATGCTCGAGACGTGGACGATAGTGTCGAGACCGCGCTCGACGGCCTGTCCGAGCACCGCCTTCGCCCCGGCAAGGTTGGTGGCTGCGATTTCCTTGCTTCGGCGAGGGTCGTTCGAATAGACACTGGCACCGTGGATGACTGCCTCGCATCCCTCGAGCGCGCGCGCCACGGCCTCGGCATCGGTGACGTCGCCGGTCACGAAATCGGGGCCTGAGACGCCCAGCGGGCCGAGCGCAGGTTCGATCCGGGCCGGGTCGCGCACCAGCAGCTTCACCGAGTGCCCGGCGTCGACGAGTTCCTTCACGGTATGGGCGCCCACGAACCCGGTGCCCCCGGTAACGAGCACGCGCATTGCAATAGCCTCCATTTCCGAGCAGGCGGAGTATACGGCGGGCGGTCAAACGAGAGCGTCAACGACATCACACTTCGAGACGCCCGGGCGCGGGCGGTGGCCCCTGCCCGGAGTTCTGCCATGATCAACGCATGGCCGATTCGCTCGCCGGCAAACTCCTGGTCGCCAGCCTCTCCCTGACCGACGCGAACTTCTTCCGGACGGTGGTGCTGATGTGCATGCACGACGAAGACGGCGCGCTGGGGCTGGTGCTGAACCGGCCGCTGGAGAACGAGCCCGTTGAGGACCATTTGCCGCAGTTCGCGCCACTCGCCGCGAACCCGCGCGTCGTGTTCCAGGGCGGGCCGGTCCAGACGGGTTCGGCGCTGGTGCTGGGCCGTCACCACGACTGGGTGATCACACCGACAACCAACGCCGTGGTCCGGCGGACGGCGCTGCTGGACCTCGCGCAGCCGTTCGAAGAGGTAGGCCCCACGCTCGCGGAGGTGCGGGTGTTCGCGGGCTATGCCGGGTGGACGGCGGGCCAGCTCGAAAGCGAACTGGAGCAGGAGGCGTGGTTCGTGGTCGACCCGCTGGAGAGAGACCTGTTCACGAGCGAGCCGGACGAGCTGTGGCGGAGTGTGCTGCGGCGGCAGCCAGGCAAGCTGGCGATATTTGCGTTCGCGCCCGCCGACCCGAGTGTGAACTGATTGACCGCCACGGCGCGAGGCGAGAACCTGCGCGCATGAGTGACCGTATTTCCTGGTTCCCCATCGCCGACCGCGAAACGCTCTCTGACGAGACGAAGGCCCTGTTCAGCCAGATCGAAGAGAAGCTGGGCTTTGTGCCCAACGTTTTCCGGGCGTTTGCCTGGCGCGAAGGGCGGATGAGCAAGTGGTGGGCGCATTTCGATGACCTGATGCAGGCGAGCCCCGGGCTGGGGAAGGCCGAGCGCGAGATGATCTCGGTCGTCGTTTCGATGCAGAACCAGTGCCTGTATTGCCTCACCAGTCACGGTTTCGCCGTGCGGGCGCTGTTGAAGGACCCGGTGAAGGGCGACCGGATCACGCTCGACTACCGGCGGGCGGGGCTTTCGGAAAAACAGATGGCGATGCTCGACTTCGCGGTGAAGCTGACGCTCGACCCGGTAACCGTGAGCGAGGAAGACATCGACGAGCTGCGCGCGGTCGGGTTCAGCGATGAGGATGCGTGGGACATCATCGAAGTGACGGCGATGTTCAATTTCACGAACCGGTTGATGAGCGGCACAGGCGTGATGCCCAACCCCGAGTACCACGGGATGGCG
>CAUJEQ010000193.1 GCA_963169135.1 Chloroflexota bacterium | reverse complement strand
GAGTGGACCAGGTACGAAGGGACCGAGGCCGAGATGCGGCGGCTGTCCAGCTGCGGCCGGCAGGTCTCGGGGGTCGACGTGCGCGTGGTGGACGAGGAAACCGGCGAGGACGTCAAGCCGGGCGAAGTCGGTGAAATCATCGCGCGCGGGCCGAACGTGATGCTGGGGTACTGGAACCGCCCCGAAGAGACCGCCTCCGCGCTGCGCGGCGGCTACATGCACACCGGGGACCTCGCGACCGTGGACGAGGAGAACTTTGTCTTCATCGTCGACCGGGCGAAGGACATGATCATTTCCGGTGGCGAGAACGTGTACTCGACCGAAGTCGAAAACGCCCTCTACGACCACCCGGACGTACTGGAGGCAGCCGTGATCGGCATCCCCGACGACCGCTGGGGCGAGGCGGTGCTGGCGGTGGTGGTGCCAAAGGAAGGGACGAACCCGACCGAACACGACATCATTGAGCACTGCCGTGGGCTGATTGCCGGGTACAAGTGCCCGAAGCAGGTAGTGTTCCAGAGCACGCCCCTGCCCAAGAGCGGACCGGGCAAGATCTTAAAGACGGAACTGCGCAGGCCGTACTGGGCCGGCCAGGCAAAGCAGGTCAATTAGCCCGCTCGCGGCGGGTGGCCGGGGCTTTCCCTTGCCGGCCACCCGCCGTCACTGACGGGTAGGGGCGGCCGTCCTACACTCGATTGGTGAATGTCGAGGCGCTGCCCTACACCCTCCTTCTCATCCTCGTCGAACTCGCCATCGGAAGCCTCTGGATAACGCTCGGGAGCGACCTGCGCGGGGGCGTGACGCGCGGATTCGTGATGACCATGGCGCTCTGCGTCGCGATCACAGCGGGACTTGCTTACTGGACGGCCGGCGCGATTGCGCTCGGCACCGAGGTGGATGGCTACCGTCTCGACCCCGGCACGTTTCCGGAGATGAAGCGGGCGCTGATGGTGGTAATCATCACGAGTGCGGTCTACATGTTTTGCGTGTTCATGGGCTGGGACCCGATCGGGCGGTTGTTTGGGATTGCAGGATCCGTTGCGGGGGTGATAGCGGTGGTGCTCCTGGCGGTGATGGTCGCGCCACCGACATGGGGGTTCCCGGCGGCGTTGATTGCCCTCATTGGTGGGACGTTGGCACTGGGAGCCGTCTCTGTCGCGATGGTTTGGGGGCACTGGTACCTGACTGAAGGAGCACTGCCGCCGTGGCCCCTACGCGACCTTGCGGTGGTGCTGCTGGCCGCCCTCGGCTTCCAGGTGGTGGTGCTGGCAGTAAACCTGGCGGTGCCAGTGCGCGAAACCCCTACTCCGGCGAGCCCGGTGGATGTGGGGATATTTGCGAACCCCGCGCTCTACCTCCGCATCGGGGTCGGGCTGGTGTTCCCGATTATCCTCGGGGTGCTGTCGCTCAAGACCACGCAGATCAAGGCGATGCAGAGCGCGACAGGGCTGCTCTACATCGCGATGGGCGCGGTGTTCGTTGGCGAGGTGCTGGCGAAGGGGCTGATGTTCCTGACCGGGCGGCCCGTCTAAGACTCCCGTACCCGGGAGTGTAATTGGCTCGCCCCATCGCGCGACGACAGGATCGAGCCGCTGGTACCGGCAACGCGCGGCCTGCCCGGGACGGCTAACTCGGACGAGCCCATGATGGCCTTGGTATGTTCGGCCGCCACTCGCTACCATTCCTGCGCAAGCGCGATGGCGAGAGGAGGAGGAGATGCACCGAGAGAACGCCTGGGACATCCTCCTCGAGTATTCGCAGGAGGAGCGGACGCGTAAGCACGGCATCGCCGTGGAAGCGACGATGCGGGCCTACGCGCGGCTGCTCCACGAAGACGAGGAGAAGTGGGGCATCACTGGCCTGCTGCACGACTTCGACTGGGAGATCCATCCGACGGAGGACCTCCACCCAAAGGAAGGTTCGAAGCTGCTTGCGGCGCGCGGCGTGCCGGAGGATATTCGCTACGCGATCCTCTGCCACGCTCCGTTCCTGGGCATGGAGTACACGTCGCGAATGGACCGGGCCATCTACGCGTGCGACGAGCTGAGCGGCTTCGTCATCGCCTGCACGCTGGTGAAGCCCGACAGGTCTCTTTCGGCGATTGAGCCGGCATCGGTACGGAAGAAGATGAAGGATAAGGCGTTTGCCCGGACGGTCCGCCGTGAAGACCTGGTGAACGGCGCCCGCGACCTGGGCGTCGAATTGGACGAACACATCCGGTTCGTGGCGGAAGCGCTGAAGCCGGTGGCAGAACAGCTGGGAGTGAATCCGTGAGAAACGAACAGGTCCCCGACCGAAACATCGCGATGGAGCTGGTGCGGACGACCGAGGCGGCCGCCCTGGCGGCCGCCCGCTGGGTGGGCCGCGGCGACAAGAACGCTGCCGACGGGGCTGCCGTATCCGCGATGCGGATGATGCTCGACACCGTGGATATGGACGGGATCGTGGTCATCGGCGAGGGCGAGAAGGATGAAGCGCCGATGCTGTTCAATGGCGAACGGGTCGGGAACGGCCGCGGCCCCCAGGTCGATGTCGCAGTAGACCCCCTGGAAGGGACTCGCCTGACGGCGATGGGGCGGCCCGGGGCGGTGGCAGTGATCGCCTGTTCGCCCCGGGGGACCATGTACAACCCATTCGACATCTTCTACATGGAGAAGATCGCAGTTGGGCCGGCTGCGCGCGGGATGATCGACCTGAATGCCCCGGTGGCCTGGAACATCGCCCAGGTGGCGACGGCCAAGGGCATCGCAGTCGAGGAAGTGACGGTCATCATCCTGGACCGGGACCGGAACACGGAGATTGCGGACCAGGTCCGCGCCGCGGGCGCTCGCATCAAGTTCATCACGGACGGCGACGCGCCGGCGGCCGTTTCAGCGGCGATCCCTGGCTCGGGCGTGGACATGATGCTGGGCATCGGCGGCTCGACCGAGGGAGTCATAGCGGCGGTAGCGTTAAAGTGCGTTGGCGGAGACTTCCAGGGACGGCTCTGGCCGCGGCACGACGACGACCGCGAGCTTGCCGTAAAGCGGGGCCTGGACGTCCACCAGGTGTTGATGCTCGAAGACCTGGTGCGTGGAGACGACTGCATGTTCGCGGCGAGCGGCGTGACTACAGGTGAACTGCTGAAGGGCGTCGAATACGTGCCCGGCGGAGCCGTGAGCGAGTCGCTCGTGATGCGGTCGCGTTCGGGGACGGTGCGGCGGATCCGGACGGAGCACCACTGGCGGAAGTTGCAGGGCATCAACGCGACGGTGAACTGACGGTGGTGGCGTCGCCGGACCTCGTGTTCACCGAGGATGGGCCGGCCGGGGCAGAGATTACCCTTGTGCTGGCGCATGGCGCAGGCGCGCCGATGGACTCGCGGTTCATGAACTGGTGGGCGACAGCATTGGCTGAGCGGGCGGTGCGGGTGGTGCGGTTCGAGTTTCCGTACATGCGGCAGCGGCGACAGGACGGAACCAAGCGGCCGCCCGACCGCGAAACCGTGCTCCTCGACACCTGGCGAGACGCGGCCGGCCGGTGGCCGGGCGCGGCGGTCGGCGGGAAGTCGATGGGCGGCCGGATCGCGAGCATGGTTGCGGACGAAGTCGGCGCTGCCGCACTGGTGTGCCTCGGATACCCGTTCCACGCGCCCGGCAGGCCAGAAAAGCCCCGAATCGCCCATCTCAGGACCCTGGCAACACCGGCGCTGATCGTACAGGGATCGAACGACCCCTTCGGGCGCCAGGGCGAGGTCTCGGACTACGAACTCGCGGACGGGATACAGTTGGCCTGGATTGAAGGTGGGAACCATGACCTCGAGCGGAAGGGCGCGGCCCCGGAGCAGGCATGGCTGGATGGCGTGGATCGGGTAACGGAGTTCCTGCGGGGACTGGTTGACCGGCCAGCCGGACGCGGGGCTGGGGCCGCGCATTAGCGCGGAACGTGGCAGACTGACGCCGTGAACGGGACGAAGCTGGTGCTGATCATGGTCGGCGGTGCGGCTGCAATCGTGCTCCTGTTCCAGGGGCTGAACCAGTTCACGTAAGCCTCGTCCTCAAGGGGGTGGCCCGTCAAAAGTTACAGACCGTTTACACGCTACTCCCACGCCCCGGGCCGCTATTCGTTGACCCTACTTCTACGCGGTTCCTACACTGCCGATTGATGAGGAGAAAATTCATGGAGCGAATTCCGATCCGGCGGCTGGCGCTCGTTGCAGTGCTCGGCGCTCTGACCCTTATCCCGGCGGCTGTAGCGAGTGCTGGCAGCACGACGGGCAACCGGCAGGAACTGACCGGGGGCCGAGGCTTCGATCACGTCGCCGTCCTCCCCGCCCTGCTCCCCAATAGCAAGGAAAACACGAGTTCGATTGCCCAGAACAATGGCACCGCCCCCGCAACCATTGTGATGGACATCTACACGCCGCAGGGCGTGCAGATCCCGTCGGCCACGGTGGTGTACGCCAACGTGCCTCCGGGAGGGACGCGTGTGTTCGCCCAGGCGATCAATACCGGGCTCACTCCGGGCTTCCGCGGTGTTGGTGTGATCTCGAGCGACCAGCCAATTAACGCACTGCTCTCCCGGGACATCACCTCGAACACCTTCGTGAAGTCCTACTCGATCCACAATGCCTATCCGACGGGCGGCACCAAGGTCACGCTGCCATATGTCGCGAACGCGCTTTCGGCGACCTACAACACCCGCTTCGCGATTGCGAACACGGGTACCTCGGAAGCGTGTGTCACGATCCTGTACTCGTTCCCGGGCGGCGCGAAGGCGCCTGTATCCGACTCGGGCTCGGGCGCGGCGGCATGCGCCGGCGGCGGCTACCGGATACCGGTCGGCGGCCAGGTGAGCTTC
Source organism: Chloroflexota bacterium (assembly GCA_963169135.1). Lineage (GTDB taxonomy): Bacteria > Chloroflexota > Dehalococcoidia > Tepidiformales > Tepidiformaceae > Amarobacter. The sequence continues at coordinate 9,684 of CAUJEQ010000193.1, read as the reverse complement.
GCGCCGACAGCGGTCGACGGGGCCATCCCGATGCCAGCCAGCACGGCCAACTCGATCATGGCGGCGACGGTCAGCACGACGACCTCGACCATCACGGTGGGCGTCGATGCGTATTTAAGCAGCGGTCTGCGCAAACTCGCTTCGTACGACGGATTTGTTGTCGAGGGCGGCACGAGCGACCTGGGCACCACGATCTCGATGCCGTTGGCAGCCAAGATCAGTGGTTTCTACACCCAGTATCTGCTTTCGAACCCGAACAACGCGGCCGCGACGGCGACCATCAACTACGCCGGAAACACCGGGAACTACAGCGTGACGCTGAACATCCCGGCAAATGGGACGGCCAGCCACAGCGTGTACGAAGCGACGGGTGGAATCCCCGAGGGCTTCGTCGGTGCGGCGACGATCACCAGCGACCAGCCGCTCGCCGCGGTGCTCTTCCGCTCGAAGATGACCTCGCCCGGGAGCTTCATCGACACGGACCTGTACACGGCCGTGAACGGTGTACCGACGGTGCGGGCAACCACCACCGCGAAGCTTCCGCTGATTTTCCGCCGGGCGTACCGGACGGGCAGCTTCAGCGGGTACAACACGTGGGTGAGCGTGAGCGTGGCGAACGGCGGCACGGCCAACGTCACCATCACGGCGATCAACGACACGTCGAACACGGCCCCGGGCTGCAACGCCCCGGCAACCTACACGACCACGAAGACGATCACGGGTTCGTTCATCTTCTACCAGAATGCCGATGCGGATAACGGGTTCGGGGCGAACCCCACCTGTTTCTGGGGCGGCATGACGATCACGAGCGATCAGCCGATCATTGCGATTGCCAATGCCACGAACGACTTGAACCAGGGCGACAACGACGGTCTCTACAACGGCTTCGGCAACTAGAGGCGACAGGCAATACTTACGAAAGGCGCTCGCTCCGGCGGGCGCCTTTCTCGTTGCCCGCAACTGGCACGCTCGGGAACTCGACCTAGGATTAGCGCATGTCGATCGCCTACGGCGGTATCATCGCGTTCCTGTTCCGCGGCGTGAACCTTGCCGTGGCCCTTGGCATCGTGCTGTTCTGCACGAACCAGATGGGGGCCAGCAACTACGGCGCCTTCGTGCTGGGACTCACGGTCGTGGGGTTCGTGAATGCGGCAACAGGTGGGCTGACCGCTGCGACGGCGTACCAGGTATCGAACCAGCGGCAGCCACCGCCAGTGGCCCTGCTCAATGGGGGGATTCTCAGTGTGTCGCTGGGGGCACTCGCCATCGGCACGGGCCTCTTCGCCGGCCAGGTGCTCGCTGGCGACGCCGGCCGGGAATCGCTGGCGATTGGCGCGGCTTGCGCAGCAGTGATCGTGAACAGCGTGGTTGCGGGCACGTTCCTGGGCCGCGAATCACTTGTCCGCTACAACCTCGCGCTCGTGTGTCCGCCATTATTCGCGCTGATCGCGATCGCGGTCGCGTTCCTCGCCGGCGGGTCGAAGACGCCTGCGGTCGCACTGGAGATGTACGCGCTGGGGCAGTGGTTGGCAGTGACGACGCTGGTGGTTACCGGCGGGATAGCGCTGCGAGGCGCTGTTTCGCTCAATGGCGCGCTGATTGGGCGAATAGGGAAGTTTGCGCTGGTGGCCGGCCTGGCAAGCGGCATTTCGTACCTGAACTATCGCGCCGACCTCTTCCTGGTCCGGCACTTCGAGGGGCGCGAAGGTGTGGCGGTCTACTCGATCGCTGTGAACATGGCCGAGTCAGTGTGGCAGGTGAGCGGGTCTCTGGCGCTGGCGGCCTACGCGCGGGTCGGTGCGCTCGAACGGTCGGAGGCGGTAGCGCTCACCACGAGGGTGATGCGGCACACGGTGGTCCTGCTGGGGATCATTTGCGTGGGGCTGTTTCTGCTTGCGGATGTGCTGGAGGCGGTATTCCCGGCGGACTACGGCGGCATGGCGACCGCACTGCGCTTCATCCTCCCGGGCGTCCTGTTGTACGGGCTTGCGCAGTCGTATGCGGGGTTCTACACGTATCAGCGGGGGATGCCGTGGGTGTCGTCGGTGGTTGCCGGAGCGGGGCTGGCCATCGACCTGGTGCTGGCTTCGTTGTTGATCCCGGCCATGGGCGTCAATGGCGCGGCCCTGGCGAGCGCGATCGCCTACAGCCTGGCCATCCTCGGCGGGCTGGTGGTATTCGCCCGCTCGGAGCGGTTGCGGGCGCGGGACATCTTCCGGTTCGGCGCCGCCGAGGTGCAGGACTACCGGACGCTGGTGCGTCGCTTGCGAGGGATCGTCGCACGCGCATAGGACGACCGGGAGGCGCACCAGGGGCTGAACCTCCTGCGTGAACCGCGCCACAGACCACGGGCAAGGAAGCGTAATGGGGGCGCCCGGCACGGGAACAAGCGGGCGCCGCCTGGAGTCTTGAACGGTGACTTCACATCGAAAGGAGAGCAACCGTGAACCACAAACGATTGCTCATGGGCGGAATCATCGGGGCGGCACTGGCCGCGATCACGGTCGTCAGCGCGGTTGCGGCTTTCGACGGAACCAGCGGGGCGGGCGACGATCCCAACGGCCCCGGGGCGGATGACTCACAGACGGTACAGAGGGACATGCGTCAGGACCTCGCCGGACGACTCGGCGTCGACGTCGAGACCGTCTCGATCCAGTCTTTCGAGGACGTGACGTGGCCGGATAGCTGCATGGGCGTGCACTATCCCTACGCAACATGCCTCGCGGCGCTCACGGACGGGTTCGTGGCGATCCTCTCTGACGGCCGGGGCCAGACGTACGTCTACCACGGGTCGCGCCTCGACTTCGTGGCAGTCTCGTTCCTGGATGGGGATGAGGCGCTCATCGGTGAGCCGGTCGGCGACGAGCCGGAAGCACCGGGCGGGCGCGTGGCCGACCCCCGGTGGGCCGTCCGTCAGCACCTCTCCGAGGCGCTCGGCATCGCGATCGAGGGCGTCACGGTCGAGTCGTTCGAAGAAGTGCAGTGGCCCGACGGATGCCGGGGTGTGTACTTCAAGGATGCGCTCTGCACGCAGGCGATCGTCGAGGGTTGGCGCGCGACGGCGATGGTACCCGGGAGCGACCGGGTGTACGTGTACCACGGACAGATAGTCGATGCGGAACTCGTCCCGGAGGGCGACTACCTCACCGCCGTCTGGGAACTCGACGCGAACGAGTACCGGCTCGGTGAGCCACTGGCGGTCACCGGCTAAACACGGTCTGGCCAGAAGGAAAGGGAGACGGGGATCGCTGTGCGGTCCCCGTCTTCGTCCGCGGCTGCGGGCCGGGGTCAGGAGCAGGGCGCTGGCAGCGGGCTCAGCGGAGAACCGGTATGGGCCACCGGGCAGAGGAGTGGGTCTGGGCGGGGGAGCGGAATGGGCAGGCCCGTTTCAGGATCGGTGAGGACCATCATGGGAACGCCGAACACGCGCTCGAGTCCGGCGGGCTCGAAGACCTTCAGCGGCGGGCCATCGAACTCCACCCGGCCGGCGCGCATGGCGATCACCCTGTCCGAGAAGCGGGCAGCCAGGACAAGGTCGTGGTGGACGGCAACGACGGTCATGCCCTGGTGGTTCAGGCGCCGGAGGAGGTGCATGACTTCCACCTGGTGGGAAATGTCGAGAAAGCTGGTTGGCTCATCGAGCAAGAGAACAAGCGGCTGCTGCGCGAGGGCGAGCGCAATCCAGGCACGCTGACGCTCGCCGCCGGACAGGCTACCAAGAGGACGGGACGCGAATTGGGCGGTGTCAGCGGCATCCATCGCCCACTCGACGGCTTCGATGTCGGCAGCCGTGACGCGCTGGAGGACGCCCTGGTGCGGGTAGCGGCCGCGGAATACGAGCTCGCGGACAGTGAGGTCCGGTCCCGCGTCGGGCGACTGGGTGAGGATGGCGAGGTTGCGGGCGACCTGGCGGGCGCTCATCGCGCGGATGTCGTCGCCGTTGAGGAGCACGCGTCCGCTGGTTGGCTTCTGCAGGCGGGACATGCCGCGCAGCAGCGTGCTCTTGCCGCTCCCGTTGGGGCCGACGATGGCGACCATTTCGCCCGGTTCAACGACGAAAGAGACCCCATCGACGGCGACACGCCTGTTGTAACCGAGGCGGACATCCTCCACGGTGATCTTCATTCGCGGAACCTCACCAGGTAGAGAAGGAAGGGAGCGCCAATTCCAGCGGTGATGATGCCCATCGGGACTTCGGAGGGGCTGATGACGAGCCGCGCTGCAAGGTCGGCGCTGGAGACGAGAATCGCTCCGTAGAGCGCGGCGACCGGAATGAGCAGCCGGTTGTCGTTGCCGACGGAATAGCGAGCGAGGTGGGGGCAGACCAGGCCGACGAAACTGACGAGGCCGGCCACGGAGACAGCCGCGGCGGTAAGGATGCCCACGACCGCCAGGACTACCAGCCGGGTGCGGTCAGTGAGCACGCCGAGTCCGGCCGCCACGTCATCGCCAAGGGCGAGCACGTTGAGCCGGCCAGCAAGAAGGAATGCCCCGAGCAGGCCGGGCAACGCGTAGGGGAGCATGGCGCGAAAGTCGCGCCATTCGGAGCCGTACATGCCGCCGGCGAGAAAGCCCAGGCTGGTTTGAAGGAAGGTGCGCGAGCTGGCCAGGAGGCCAACGATGGCGGCGCCAAAGAAGGCGGAGAGCGCCACGCCGGCCAGGGCGAGCCGCACAGGGGAGACAGCGCCGCGCCAGGCGATGATGTAGAGGATCCCGGCGCCCACCAGGCCGCCTCCAGCGCAGGCAGCCGCGATGCCCCACTGGGGGACCCGCGGGTCGATGACGATCACGGTAGCGCTGGCGAGACCTGCGGCCGCCGTTACGCCCAGAATCGTGGGGTCGGCGAGGGGGTTGCGGGTGACGCCCTGGAGAAGCGCCCCGGCAGCGGCGAGGCAGGCACCGACCAGCATGGCGTCGACGACCCGGGGGAACCGGATCTGCCACACCACATTACGCGCAAAAACGTCGGATTCTGACGTCAGGCCGGACCACGCCTGGCCGAAGGAGAGGGTGACGGCCCCGTACATCAGACTGGCGAATGCCACGGAACAGAGACCCACTGCTCCGAGGACAACGACGAGCGCCGGGCGGTTGAACGAACGGAAAGCGGAGCGCCCTTCGAGCGCCCCGCCTTCGTGAACTGTCGGTGCGGCCATTCCCGTCATGGTAACCGCTGTCTTTCTGTCCGGCGTGCCGGGCTAGTTGCTTGAGCCCTTGACGGCATCGGCGACGACCTTGAAAGCCTCGACGATGCGCGGGCCGGGCGCCTGGAGGAAGAGCTGGACATCCGCATCGACGACCTGGTTCGAGGTGACGGCCTTGAGACCCTTGAACGGCGGTATCTGGGGGATGAGGGTGGCCAGGCGTGGGGCCGGCTTCGGGGCGGGCGTGATCGCGAAGATGAAGTCCGGGTTGAACTCGACCATCTTTTCCGGGGCAAGGACGGTGTAGCCGGGGAAGGGGCCAGAGTCCGGCTGGCTTGCCGCCGGGTTGGTGATACCGAGCTGGGCGAGGATGTCCCCCGCAAAGCTGGCGTCCTTTGCCGCGTAGAGCGTGTTATCCCTATCGGCGATGAGCGCGACGGCCGAAACCTGCTTGCCGGCGATCGCCGCCTTCGCGTCGTCCCGGGCCTTCGTGATGTCGGCGATTGCTTTGTTGGCGGTCTCCTCCGAATCGAGGACCTGGCCCATGAGCTTCAGGCCATCGAGCACGTTCTGGTAGCTATCGGCGCCGGCGAAGATCACGGGAACCGAGAGCTGCTCGATCGGCTGGCGGAGGTTGGGCTGGGCGTGGATGACCGAGTCGGCGACGACGAGGTCCGGCTTGAGCGCGAGGATCGCCTCGAAGTTGGGCTGGTAGGCCGTTCCGATGTCCTTGGCAGCTTTGGCAGCTTCTGGGAAGTCGACCGACGAGCTCCTGCCCACGACAGTACCGCCAACGGCGTAGACGAACTCAACTGCGGTGGGGCTGATGGCCACGATTGTCATCGGCTTCGCCGTGATCTGGACGCTCCGACCGAGCAGGTCGGTGACGGTCACCGGGTAGGCCGCGGCACCAGCAGTGGGAGATGCACCGACAGTCGCGGAAGCGGCGGGAGTGCCGTTATCAGCTGGGGTCGGGGTGGTCTCGTCATCGTCGTCGCCGCCACAGGCTACTGCGACGAGCATCGCCACGATGGCCATGGCCGGGATGAGGAGCCGGGCGCGGCCGAAGCATGAAGCTCTCATTCTTATCAAGATTCCCTTTCCTTCTTTGAACCGCGAGGTTTGGGCTAGTATATCGCTGATCGCGCTTCCGTCACGCGGCTGGGCGCGCATGCACAAGATTGAGGGAATTGCGGTGGAAAACGCGGTCTACTATGTGCCCGTCCTGACGACGGTCCTTTCGGCCATATTCGCGGCGGTGGTGCTGCGGCGCTGGAGGCAGAAGCGGGACGCGCCCCACCTGTTGTGGTGGGGCGCAGGTATCGTACTGTTCGGAGTGGGCACGTTCATGGAAGGCTGGACGGCGATCTTCGGCTGGAACGAAGTGATCTTCCGCTCGTGGTACATCTCGGGGGCGCTCCTGGGCGGGGCACCACTGGCCCAGGGCACGGTTTACCTGCTCGTAGACCGAAAGACGGCTGACCGGATGGCAGGCGCGCTGGTGGCGTACGTCGTGCTGGCGTCGATCTTCGTGATCCTGACGCCACTTGACCGGTCGCTTGCGGAAGAGAAGAAGCTTACCGGGGCGGTGATCGAGTGGACCTGGGTGCGGGCATTCAGCCCGCTGGTGAACACGTATGCGTTCATCTTCCTTGTCGGCGGGGCGGTCGCATCGGCCGCGCGGTACCGTCGCGGGGGCGACTTGACCCGAATGGTCGCGAACATCCTTATCGCCGTGGGGGCGATCCTGCCGGGCATCGGAGGCAGCTTCACCCGGGCCGGTTACACCGAAGTGCTCTATGTGACCGAGTTCGTGGGCATCATCCTGATCTTCATCGGGTACAGCTTCAGCACCCGTGGCCGCCCGGCCGTCGAGCACGCGGAAACCGAGGCGCGCACCGCAGCCGCAGCCGCGGGCTAGGCTCACTGCGCGCGCGGGACGGCCATGGCACGATGGACGGAGAAATCCGCAGCGAGGCCACACGTGTCCCATCCGCAACAGATGCCGCAACTCCCAGGGTCGCCAAGGGAACTTGAGGGCGTGGAGCAGGCGCTCCTCGCGCTTTCCTACGGCGTCCACGTCATCGGCTCACGGAGCAGCGACGGCACGCTCAACGCAATGCTGGCGGACTGGGTGATGCAGGTATCGTTCAAACCCCGCCTCATCGCCGTGGCGATCGAGAACGATGCCCGGACCCTCCGCTTCATCCGGGAAACGAACGCATTCACGGTGAACCTGTTGCACGAGAGGGATGGGCTGGAAATCGCCCGGAAAGTGGTCATGCCCTCGGAGGGGAGCAAGGTCCGCGGGCGCTCGGAAGAGGCGGCGGCACAGGTCGTCGACAAGCTGGCCGAGATTCCCTACGGCCTGCACCAGAACGGTTGTCCCGTCCTGGACCAGGCGCTCGGATGGATCGCCTGCCAGGCGGAGCAGTTCATCACGGCAGGCGACCACACGATCGTGGTGGGGCGCTGTCTCGAAGGTGAACGCCTGCGGCCGGGCGACATGTTGATCGAGCGCGACCTCGGGTGGGAGTACGGCGGGTAGACTGGGCCGGAGGCCGAACTCGGGACCTTTTCGAACGGCCTCGAAGCGGGCACACTCGGCGGGTGGCACGCATCGACTACGACCGGGTGGCCGCTACCTACGCCCGCGGACGCGGCCTGACCGAGGACGGTCTGGTGGCCTGGCGGGATGCCGTCCGGCCCTACCTCGACCATCTCGACCTCCCCGTGGTGGACATTGGCAGCGGGACGGGCCAGTTCGCCAACCTGTTCCCGCGGTGGTCCGACGTGCAAGTAATCGGCGTGGAACCTTCCGAAGGGATGCGCCATAAGGCCATCGCAACCACCAGCGACCAGCGGGTGCGGTATCTGCCCGGTGACGCCGAACATCTGCCACTCGGGGACAACTCCTGTGGCGCGGCGTGGATTTCCACGGTGATCCACCACGTCCCGAACCTGGAGGCGGCGGCACGGGAGATCCGGCGAGTGGTCGTGCCGGGCGGGCCGGTGCTCATCCGGAGCGCGTTTCCGAACCGGACCGCGCGAATCACGCTGTTCCGCTTCTTTCCAGAGGCAATGGCGGTGGTCGATTCGTTCCCCAGCATCGAGCAAGTCGACCGTGTTTTCAGGACCGCTGGATTCCGGCTCGAGAAAGTGGAGTCGGTCCCGCAGGTAAGCGTGGGGAGCCTGGCAGAGTTCCGCGAGCGGGCGACCTTGCGGGCCGACACGACGCTGTTGGGCATTCCGGACGAGGCCTTCGAAGCAGGACTCGCGCGGATCGATGAGGCCATCTCCGGCGGCGAGGACAATGGACCGCTGGTGGACTACCTGGACCTCGTGGTGCTGCGCTAGCCGTCAGCCCGGGACGTAGACCACGGAGAGTAACCAGAGCGGCCGGTACCCGGCGGAAAGTCCGTTGTTCATCGAACGCACGTTCGTCACGCTATACGTGTAGATGGGCCATCGCCCCTGCGCGCGGATCCAGCGGGTGGCGTGGACGGTGAGGGTGGTGGCCAGCCCGAGCCCACGATGCCCGCGCGCTACGTCCAGCCCGATTTCGTCGATCCCCGGGTACTGGTCCCAAACACCGGCAACGCCTGCGATCGCCCCATCCGGGGCGTACGCCGCGAACACGATGCGGAGAGAAGCGATCTTCGCATCCTCCCCGGGTTCGGCCAGGGCGTTTTCGAACTCTCTGCCGGGGCGAAGGCGCTCTTGCTCGGCGAGTGGAAGTTCGGCGATGCGGTAGCCGGGGGGCAGATCCCGGGGCGGCAGGTCCTCGGCCAGCACCATGCCTTCGGAGGGGCTGTGCGAACGCGCGCCCGCGTAACCGAGTTCCCGGGCATGCGCGGCCAGTCCTTCGAGAAATGACGGCAGGAAGATGCGAAAGTGGGTTTCGAGCGGTTGTTCGCGTGCCCACTCAGCGAGGCGCGAGTCAGTCACGGAGAGGACGGAACCAGTGCCACAGGTGGCGACGATGGCGAGGTGCTGCTCACGCGAATCAGCGGGCCGCTCGACGATGGTGAGGGCGTTGGACTCGAAGGCGGCAGGGCTGCAGCCGAGCTGGCTGGCGAAAGTCGCCTTGAAGGCAGCAGCGGATTGGCGGAACTGTGATCCCGGCATCAGGCCAGAGCCTCACCGGCGCGGCCGGAACCCCTCATTCGGCGAAAATGGTCTCGAGGTTCAACTCGAAGCCCCACTCGGAGAAGCCCGCGTCGTCGCTGGAAAGGACGCTCGCGCCGCTGTAGGTGTGGGCATCGCCACCGGGCCGGTGGACGGTAACCGTGCGGTCCCGAAGGCGAACGATCCAGACGCGCTCGGCGCCGGCGTCGAAGTACTCTTCGACCTTGCGAGCGACGTCCGCTTCGCGGTCTTCGGGCGACATGACCTCGAGTGCGAGGGTAGGGGCGCCCTCCACGTAGCGGTCGCCCACAGTTGGGCCGAGTCGCCCGGCTGCCATAAAGGAGACATCCGGAGCACGCACGGTATCGGGGTCGGCGAAGAGGCGGTGGCCGAGCTCGATGTGGACGCGGCC
>CAUJEQ010000192.1 GCA_963169135.1 Chloroflexota bacterium | reverse complement strand
CTCGAACGCGAAGCCGCCGCCGAACGCGCCCGCCGCGCCCTCACCGAAGCCCTCCGCACGCTCGTCGACGAAACAGCCGCCCATCAGCCCCCGCCCGGGACGCCCGCTACCCCCGGCCACGCGTGACATCCCGCATGCCCTCCGCCCATTCCCAAGCGCTGGTTGCCGAGCAGGGATTCGAACCCCGACCAAAGGCTCCAAAGACCCGTGTGCTACCGTTACACCACTCGGCACCCTGTAGAGGCCAGGGGTTGGCGGATAGCTGCTAGTCCGCCGCCCACGCCCCTCAGATTGCTCAGCGTAGCCTGCACACCAGAGGTGCGTCGAGGACAGACGAGTGGAAATCCATACGGGGGCTCCAACCGGCCTGTTGAGCGCGCACGCCGTATGATGGTCGGGCTGGCCGAAGTGGCGGAATGGCAGACGCGGCGGTCTCAAAAACCGCTGAGCCACAAGCTCGTGTGGGTTCGAATCCCACCTTCGGCACCAGGGCAGCGAAGAACCGTGTCACTCGAACTTCGCTTGCCGCGTGCCATGGGCCGGGCATCGCATGGCAGGAAGTAATCGCCCTATCAGACCCACCGTGTGGCCCGATCGGGCCTTTACGGGATCCTGCAGCGTCCGGCACAGTGGATGGACTGGCTCTGGCACTCGTTGGGAAAGTCCGGCGAGTTCGGGTCAGCAAGGGTCTCGCGGGGCGAACGACCCGTGAAGGCCATCCGGGGTCCCGTTCAGAAGGGGTTCGCACATGTGGCTACTCGTACTTATTCTGCTCGCGCTTTTGCTCTTCGGAGGGGGCGCCTACTTCATTACCAGCAACTTGCTGGTAGTCATCGTCGTCGTCCTCGTCGTGTTGGCATTGGGCGGCTTCGGCGGGCGCAGCCGCTGGCGGGGCTGACGCACTGACCGGCCCGGGAATGCCCGCGGCGCGTGACGCGCCGCAGCGGACCCTGGGGGCCACGCAACCACCTCGGAGGTGAACGCAATGTCTACTCGAACACTGGTCATCATCGGTCTTGTGATACTGTTCCTCATCGCGACCGGATATATCGTCATCTAGGGCGACCCCGCTCCTGGGGCGAACGGCAAGTACGACAGGCGAGGGCAGGTGCACGGCATGCGCATTGGCCGATGGTTTGGCGGAGCAACCTCGGCCACAGCCCTGTTTCTTGCCGCCATCCTTGGCAGCGGGCCGCTCGACAGCCGGCATGGCATCGCCGAGGAGCCCGTCTCCGAGGTTCTCTGTGCTCCGGATGAGCCGCCACCGGCCCCGACGGTCACTGTCGCCCAGACCAGCTCCACCCCGGCTTACCCTGGGCTCCCGTACCGGGTAGTGGTCCCGGGACTCGCCTACCTCACCGGGTCCTCACCGGCGGCCCCGCCCACCGAGAGCCTCACGGATCTGCAGGCGGAGCTCGCCAGCGCCATCGCATCAGCCACCACGCCGGGAAAGTTCGCCTTCGCCGTCACCGACCTGCAGACGGGCGCACATGTCAGCGTCAACGGTGCACGCAGCCACCGGGCCGCTTGCGTGATGAACCTCTTTGCGATCATCGCCGCGTTGCGGGACGTACAGGCCGGGCTCTTCCCGCTGGAGGACGTGGACGCGCTCATCCGCAGGACCATCTACGCGAGCGACGCAGTCACGGGACGGGCGCTGTACGAGAAGCTTGGCGGCGGTGACGTGGTGGCCGGGGTCGGGCGAGTGCGCGATCTGCAGCGGGAGGTGATCGGGATGCGTTCAACGTCACTCGACCATCCGCCAGCATTCCCAGACGAGTCGCTGGGACTCAGTGCGGACAACCTCATCACAGCCGACGACGCGAATTTGGCGCTTTCCGCGCTGTACCACGGACAGCTGTTGAACGAGGACCTCACGGCCTGGTTGATCGACGCGATGGTCGGCGTGAAGCCGGGTCTGAACTACCTGACCGCCGCACTTCCCGCGGAAGCGACCGTGAGCCACAAGAACGGCTTCGTGCCGCTCTGGGACGGGTACGTCGACAACGATGTGGCCATCGTGCGGTTCGGGCCGGACCGCCAGTACGCGTATGCGGTGTCGTTCTTCTCGGAACAGGTCCCGGTGCAGTATGCGGACATCCCGCTCGCCCAGTTGCTGGTGCGGATGACGTGGGAGCACTTCAGCGCAGCGTATCGCTGAGTAGCATGGCCATGCAGGCGGTCCGGCCGGGGCCGCGGGAGGACGAAAGCCGTGAAACTCGCTAAGCGGATTGCCGTCGTGGGGGCCCTCCTGGTGGCCTTGCTGGTGGTGTGGGTGAAAATGCCGAGGTCGGCATTCTACGGGGACTCGGGGCCGACTCGGCTGGGCAGAGCGACCACGCGATTCATGGTGTGGTGGTCCGGGACGGGCCTGCCCCCGGCCCGGCAGGTCGTGCTCGAACTGCGCGGCCGCAAGTCCGGGAAATTGCGATCGCTGCCAGTGGTGGTCGCCAAGGTTGATGGCGAGCGTTACCTGGTATCGATGCTCGGCAGTGGGGCTTCGTGGGTAGTGAATGCACGCGCGGGCGGCCGGGCCTGGCTGCGTCACGGGCGCCGCGAGGCGGTGCGGCTGGTCGAGGTGCTCGGGCCCGAACGCGCACCGGTGCTGCGTGAGTACGTACGGCTCGCACCCGGCGCAAGGCCATTCATCCCCGTCGCGGTCGACTCGCCAGAGAGCGAGTTTGCGGCCGTGGCCGACCGGTACCCGATGTTCCGCGTGGTCCCGGCCTGAGCAAACGTTGCGCGGCGCGATACGTCCTACAATCTCCCGCATGCTCTTCAAGTCGAGATTCTGGCCCGGCATCGCGGACGGCTCTGTGACATTGACGTTCCGCCGCTGGAAGCGGCCCCAGGCGGTCGCGGGGCACGTGTACCGGACGCCAGCGGGGATGATTGCGGTCGACTCGGTGGCGATGGTCGAGGCCGAGACCATTTCCGAGGCCGAGGCGAAGCTGGCGGGCTATGAGACTGCCAGTGGCGTGGCTGCCGACCTGAATGGCGATCTGGCGCTGTCAGTCTATCGCGTTTCGTTCCGCCGTCTCGACGAGCCGGACCCGCGGGACGAACTGGCCTCGGCGGACGCCCTCACCGCGGATGACATCGACCAGATTCGCGAACGGCTGGCCCGGTGGGACCGTGCGAGTTCTGCTGGTCCATGGACCCACGCTGCGCTCCGGCTCGTTGCCAACCATCCCGGTCGCCGCGCAGGCGACCTCGCGCAGATGCTCGGCCGGGATACGCGCGCATTCAAACTGGATGTGAGGAAGTTGAAGGCGTTCGGGCTGACCATCAGCCTCGAGACCGGGTACCGGCTCTCCCCAAGGGGCGAGGCGTTCATGGCCTGGTTCAACTCCGTGCCGACCAGACGAGGTTAGCTGCCGGCCTTGCGCAGCTGTTGGTCGTCGCCCGCAATGAGCCAGACGTCACCGGGTTCAACGACCACTTCGCGGTCGGGCCTGAAGGTCACAACATCATCCCGGATGAGGGCCAGGAGGACGACGTTATGACGAGTGAATGCATCAAGCGTCCCGAGGTGCTTGCCATGCGCGGAGGCGGGCGCCTCGAGCTTGGCGCAGCCGAAGGTCGGTCCGAGCGAGAGATACTCGCCGAGGTGGCTCGATGGGCCAAGGGTATGCGCAAGCCGGATGGCGGCCTCCTGCTCCGGGTTCACTACGATGTCGGCGCCGGTCAGACGGAGAGCTTCGGCGTGGTCATTTGTGCTGGCTTTCGCAACAACGTGGGGGAGCTCGAGCCGGCGCTTCAGTGTCAGCGTGAGCAGCACACTCGTGGCGACATCGCTGCCGATGGCCACGGCAACTGAGTCGTACGTCTCCAGCGCGAGCGAGGAGAGGAACTCGAAATCGGTGAGGTCACCGGCAGCGGCCAGGGTGGCTACTTCGGCAAGATAGTTGACCCGCGCGCCGTCGGCGTCGACGGCAAGAACCTCCACGCCCATACCGACGAGTTCCTCAACAAGTTGGGAGCCGAATCGGCCAAGCCCCAGGATGGCGACTTTCACGTGCGACCTCGGCCTCGTGTGCTGTGCAGGGTGGCCGGTGCGCCCCCGCCACGGAGAGGATACGCAGCCCCGGGGCGCAGTGCGAGCCGGGGCGATGCCGCTGCCGTTATCCACCGTGACGCCTTCGCGGCGGGCATCTACCCGAGCCTCACGCTGTCGGCCGGGTGGTGGTAGATAAGCTTGCGGCGCGGCTGGGACATGTACAGCACCAGCATCAGCGGGCTGAAGCGGCCGAACAGCATGGCGACGATCAGGACAATGTGCCCACCCGTCCCAAACACGGGCGTGCCCGCCGCACTAAAGCCAACTGTCCCCAGGGCCGACATCGCCTCGAACATCGTGTTGATGAACGTCTGGTTGGAGGTAAGCGTCAGTGCAAGCGAAAAGGCGAACACGAGCGCGACGAAGTACAGCGCCAACGTAATCGCCTGCTGGATATTGGCCGTGGGTATCTGCCGGCGGAACACGCTGACTTCTTCGCGCCCCCTCAGGGTGGTCAACATCACGGCGAGAAGCATGGCAAAAACGCCGACCTTGAGCCCGCCGGCGGTGGAACCGGCCGCGCCACCCACGAACATCAAGCCAATCGTCGAGACCTTGGACTCATCGTGAAGCGCCCCGACATCGAGTGCGCTGAACCCGGCCGTGCGGGCGTTGGCACTGTGGAACAGGGCGACAGCCGGACGGTCCTCGGCCGGCATCCCGCCCAGCGTGCCGTCGTTGCGCCACTCGAACACACTGACGAAGAGCGTCCCCGCCACCAGCAACACGCCCGAGGTCGCGAAAATGAGCTTCGAATCGAGGGGAAGCCGCCGAAAAGATCGCCGGTCCTTCAGCGTCGCCAGAGGGAGGAATCCAAGGCCACCCGCGACGATCAGACCGGTTAGTGTCAGGAGGATGACCGGGTTGCCCGCGAACGGGACCATGTCCGCTCCGGTCACGTTGAAGCCTGCGTTGTTGAACCCGGAAACGGCGTGGAAGACACCCCACCAGAGCGCCTCCGCGGGATCATGGCCGTCGGCCAGGAACGCCCCCGCCAGGATGACCGCGCCGGCAGATTCGAACATGAGCGTGAAGAGCCCGACGCCTCGGGCAAACGAGAGCGTCTCCTTCATGCTCGGGGCGCCGTAGTACTGCCGAAGCATGTTCCGGTCACGAAGGCCGAGCTGGCGGCCGAACGCCCAGAGCACGACTGTGGTGCCAAGCATGTAGCCAAGTCCGCCAACCTGGATGAGCAACAGGATCACGCCTTCGCCGAAGGCGCTCCAGTGCGCCTGGGTATCGTGCACCACGAGCCCCGTCACACAAATCGCCGACACCGCCGTAAAGAGCGCGTCTTTCGGGTGAGCCCATTCGCCAGATTCGGAAGCGACCGGGAGCATGAGGAGCAGGAATCCGGCCGTCAGGACGATTCCGAAACCCCCGATGATCTGGGAGATGCCGCTTCCGGGGCCGTGCAGACGGCGGCGAGCAGCCATCCGCGCAACATGCACCCCGCTGGCAGCGGGCCGTTCACGAGTGCTCAAGGACCGACTCCAACGGCCACAACCGCAACCTTCCGTAGTCGCTCGCCGCCTTCGCGCGGCTGAGCGCGGACCAGGGACCAGTCCGCCGGGCCCACGCCGACCGTGCGATAACCTACGCGACGCCGCGCTCAGGCACTACTGCACGCCGCTACCCGCCCTGGTTCAGCAGCACCGGATCGAGGCCCATCATCCCCCGCAGCAGGTTCACCTCGCCACGGTGCCCGTTGAGGTGGATCACCAGGTGCAGGTTGATCGATTCGCCCAGTTTCTCCGTGCGCTCTCCAAGCTTCACTTCCCGCTCAAGATCCTTCTCCGAGGCTGAGTCAAGGAACGCAGCGGAGAGTTCGGCCACGCGCGCCTGGTAGCCGCGGAACTGGTCGAGGGACGCAATTCGCAGCGAGGCCGCGTCCTCGGTTGACTGGCCCGTCCCGAAGCCCTTCTCCGGGAGGCCGGTCTTCGCGGCCCAGCCACCGGTGTCCCACTCAGCGGGCTTCCCCTGGAAGATCTGTTGGAAGAACAGGTCCTCGATCCGGGCCGCGTGCCACATGCACCAGGCAACTGAGTGGGACTGGCCTTCCGGGACGAAATGCAGCTGTTCATCCGAGAGCCCCTCGGGGGCGCCGTTGAAGCCGCGATGGATGAAGTCAAGGGTCTGTTTCATGAAGCCGATAGCATCCACGGTGTACCTCCATTTCGAGCGGGACTATACGCCGGGAGTTCGAGAGCCGGTGCCGGGGGTGAGCCCCCGTACTGCCCGTAGCGGACAGGCGCGATAGCCTGATCCACTGAATGCTCGACGAACCACAACTGGACTCCGTCCGCGCTCAACTCGCCGGCACGTTCGCGTCTATCGCAGCCGGGCTGGCTTCCCCTTCCCTTGTCACCCTTCCGGTTCCTGATGGCGCATTCCAGGCAACGGGGGCGCCGGACCGAATCAGGCTGCTCCGGGCGGCGACAGTGATTTGGAGGCCGGCTGGCAGCGAGACCGTCTTGGCCGGATTCGACCGGGAGATGCGGCTCCACGGCCCCCGAGACTCGTCGCTGCACGAGGCGGCCCGGGTCTTGCGGGAAGCGACCGCGTTGCCCCGATTGGATACGGCAGGAGGGCGCGCCCGGCCGGCCTTTTTCGGCGGAGCGCGCTTCGTTGCCGGGGGTAGCATGCGTGACCCGGCCTGGGACCCTTTCGGCGGCTGGGCGTTCGTGCTGCCGCGCCTGTTGCTCGCCATCACGGGCGAGACCGTGGAAGGAAGCGTGACGCTCCGCCTGGAACCCGGGATGAGCCGGGCCGCGATAGATCAGAAGCTCGCCGGTGATCTGCCGGAAACACTTCCCGAGCACATCGTCCCGCCCTCCTGGCCGACGGAATCTCCCGGCCCCGACTGGTGCGCCGTGGTCTCCTCTGCCATCGGCGAAATCGCGGACGGCCACTACGAGAAGGTCGTCCTGGCGCGTACTGCGGATGTCCAACGCGACGCCGACATCGATCAAGGGATCGTGCTCGATCGCCTCGCGGCGCGTTACGGCGGCTGCTATGTGTTCAAGATCGCCCAGGCCGGCAGCGCCTGGCTTGGTGCCACGCCCGAACTGCTCTGCCGCGTCCGGGGCGGGACCGTCAGCACGGTCGCCCTCGCCGGTTCCGTGCCGCGTGGCGGGGACCCCGAGAGCGACGACGCGCTCGCCGCACGGCTTCTGAGCGACGCCAAAGAGCGGCGCGAACACGCATTCGTGGTCCAGGCGCTTCGGGAGGGCCTTGCACCGTTCTGCAGCGAACTGGAAATCCCGGCCGAACCGGAGATCCTCCGCGTGGCGAACATCCAGCACCTTCGGACGCCCATCAACGGGCGGCTCCACCACAGCGAAGACGTGCTGACGGTGGTTGCGGCGCTCCACCCGTCTCCGGCCGTTGGAGGTTCGCCGAGAGCGGAGGCGGTCGCAGCCATCGACAGACTCGAAGGCATCGACCGCGGGTGGTATGCGGGACCGATTGGCCGCATTGGGCTGGATGGCGACGGCGAATTTGCGGTCGGGCTCCGGTCCGGCCTGATTCGAGGTTCCACCGCGAGGTTTTACGCCGGCGCCGGCATCGTGCAGGGCTCGGACCCCAAACGAGAGTACGCGGAAACCGAAACGAAATTCCGGCCGCTGCGGGAGGCCGTCGATGGCCTCTGATGCAGCGCTGGCCGTCGAGGCTGCGTCAGCGGCGTTTGTCGATAGCCTTGTCGCGCACGGCGTGGCACACGTTTGCATCACCCCGGGTTCCCGCTCAACTCCTCTGACGATCGCGTTCGCGATGCAGCCGGCGATCCACCCCTGGCTGCATCTGGACGAACGTGCATCGGCCTTCTTCGCTCTGGGGCTGGCAAAGGCGACGGGCCGGCCGGTAGCGCTGGTCTGCACGTCGGGGACGGCCGCGGCGAACTACTACCCGGCCGTCACGGAGGCACACCTTTCGGGCGTGCCGCTGATAGTCTGCACGACCGACCGGCCGCCGCGGCTGCGCGACGTGGGCGCAGAACAGACGATGCCGCAGGCAGGGATGTTCGGTACCACAACACGATTCGCCCAGGACCTTCCGACGCCCCACGGCGCAGCCTTCGAACCAGGGTTCTTCGCGACCGTCGCTTTGCGGGCCGTGCGCGAGTCGCTCGGACCGTACCCGGGGCCCGTACACCTGAACTTTCCTTTCGACGAGCCGCTGATCGGCGCGGGTGCGGGGCAACAACGGCCGTCCCCGGCGATCCACCCCATCGATGCCGGGACACCCGGGCCGCTCGACGCCGACATCGAGGCCGCACTGCGCGTGCTCAGGGACTCGCGCCGCCCGCTCATCGTCGCCGGGCCAGAAGTGTCCGCAGAAGCAGCCGCACCGATTGCCGCGCTCGCCGCCGCCCTGGACGCCCCGCTGCTGGCCGACCCGTTGAGCGGCCTTCGGGTTGGCGCCCACGACAGGTCGCACGTGATGGCGGCATATGACGCCGTGCTGCGTGATAAGCGGGGGCAGGATGCCTGTGTCCCGGATGTGGTCGTGCGGTTCGGCGGGAGGCCCACCTCGAAGGCCCTGAACGGGCTGCTCGATGATGCCGGGGCCGTCCACATCCTCTCCGAACCGTGGGGCTCGTGGCGCGTGGGCTCGGTGGCGATAGACCAGGTGCTGCCCGGCGATCCGGCGGCCAGCGCCGCCGCGCTGGCCACTGCGCTCCGACGACACGGCGATGCCGAAGCCGGCTGGTTCAGCGGCTGGAACACCCGCGACCAGGCCGCCGGCGCGGCCATGCGCCACTCCGCTCTCGAGCCAGGACCGCTGTTCGAGGGGCGGGTGTTCATCGAACTGCAGGAAGCGTTGGCCCCCGGAACCACGGTCGTGGCCGGCAACAGCATGCCCGTGCGTGACCTGGATTCGTTCACGGTCTCAGACGCGAAGCCGCTGCGGTTCATCGCGAACCGCGGGGCCAACGGCATCGATGGGGTGAACTCGACGGCGCTGGGAGTCGCGGCTGCCGGGGGCGGGCCCACCGTCCTCGTGATCGGCGATCTCTCCTTCTACCACGACCTGACCGGGCTGTGGGCAGCCAGGCGCCACGGGCTGGACCTGACGGTCGTGCTTATCAACAACAACGGCGGCGGCATCTTCCACTACCTGCCCCAGGCGGCCCACAAAGACATCTTCGAGACCTGGTTCGCGACACCCGG
>CAUJEQ010000191.1 GCA_963169135.1 Chloroflexota bacterium | reverse complement strand
CATCCACCACTGCATGCGCTGGCTGGGCCAGATGCAGCGCGCCTTCGAGATGATGTGCGAGTACTCCCTGCGCCGTGAGGTGTACGGCTCGACGCTCTCGGAGAAGCAGACGGTCCAGAACTGGATCGCCGACTCGTACGTCGAGATCCAGGCGTCGCGCGCGCTGACGTTGAGTGCCGCGAAAAAGATCGACCAGGGCGACGAGGCCCGGGTTGAGATCTCGGCGATCAAGTTCTTCGGGGCGAAGGTCCTGCACGACGTCATCGACCGGGCCATCCAGGTGCACGGAGCCCTGGGCGTTTCCGGCGATACGCCGCTCGAGGGGATGTACCGCGGCGCGCGAGCCGCGCGCATCTACGACGGCCCGGACGAGACACACCGGATGGTCGTGTCGCGCCGCATCCTGCAGAGCTTCAAGGCCGGGAACGGCTGGGACTTCGGAGTCCAGTAGGCCGGGAGTCCCGGGCAGGGCATGGAACGGAGCGCGGCAAGGGTTCGCTACAACTCCCCGCGCGCTTGATGGGAGGAGGACCATGGAACTGGATGAACTCCGCGGGCGGCTGGAGCCGTTCATGCGGTCGCACCTGGACGACCCCGGCGCGACCATCTCCTCGGTCGAGAAAGGCCCGGGGCACGCGGGCTTTTCATACTTCTTCGAGGTCGTTTCCGAGGGGCTGCGGACGAGCTACTTCTTGCGCCTGCCGCCTCCCGGCGTGAAGTGGGAGGGCACCGCCGACCTGACGCGGCAGGTCGCCGCCGTCACGGCGATTAAAGACACGGACGTCCCGCACGCGCCGATCCTCTGGTCCGGGACGGACGAGCGATGGTTCGGCTCGCCGTACTTCGTTCAGCCGCGGCTTGAGGGCGACACCCTGAAGGACAACTACCCCTCGCGCTTCAGCGACGCTCAACTCCGGGACATGGCCCGCCAGGCGATGGTGGCGCTCGCGGGCATTCACCGTGTGGACCCGGGAAAGGCGCCGTACCTGGGCGAGTACTGGGGGTATGAGTTCGACGTGAACCGCTGGGACCGTTTCTACGAACGGGCGGCCGAACCTGAGCTGCTGGCCCTGCAGCCACGGGTGAAGGAACTGCTCCTTGAGAAAATCCCGCACAAATCGCGCATCGCCATCTACCATGGCGACTTCCAGTGGACGAACCTCCTCTACTCTCCCGGGGGCAAGCTCTCGGCGGTGATCGACTGGGAACTCTGCGGCATCGGCCCGGTGCTCAATGACCTTGGCTGGATCTGCGTCTTCAGCGACCCGGCGGCGTGGGCGCACGAGCAGAATATCCGCATGCCCCACGGCGACGAACTGGAAGCCTGGTACCGGGAGTCATGCGGTTCGGACCCGGGCGATATCCGTTGGTTCAAAGCACTGGCCGTGTACAAGTTTGCGATCATCAGCGGGTTCAACCTGATGCTCCACCGGCGCGGAAAGCGCGATGACCCGCACTGGGAAGAGATCAAGCCCTCGATGAAGGCGAACATGGAATACGCTATGGCGATGCTGACGGGCTGACCGTCCACGAAAGTCGACACTTCCTGTCGCGTGGATGGAGTGAGCTGAACGGGCGGGGTGTGCCATCCAGGCGTAGGATCGGCCTCCTGTGCGGATGGTGATGGCGGATGATTGACCTTGTTCCCTACGGGCGGCCGGCCCGCGAAGCCCTTGCAGCGGCTATCGTGGCTGCGAAAAGCGGCGGCGCGCTGGCGCCAGTGACCGTGATTGTCCCCACGAACTATGCGGGGCTCGGCCTGCGCCGGGCGCTTGCGGCGCAAACGCCGCTGGTCAATGTGCGATTCCAGGTCGCGGGGCGGGCAGCAGAACTCCTGGGTGGCGCTGCGCTGGCCGCCGAGCGGCGCACGCCATTGGTCCCGTGGGTGCGGATGGAGGCCGTACGGGCAGCGCTCCGGGAAGACGCGGGAATCTTCGCTCCGGTGGTGGCACACCCGGCGACGGCGAAGCAGTTGGCGCGCGCGTTCGACGACCTGCGCGACGCCACCAGCGAGACCCTCCACCGGCTCGCTGCGTTGAGCCCCCGCACGGCGGACGTGGTGCGGCTGCTGCGCCGGACGAAGGAACTGACGGCCGCGTACTACGATGAATCCGACCTGTTCCGAGCCGCCGCCGGAGCGGTGATGAGCGGCGCCCCGGGGGCGCGCGAAGCAGGCGCGCTCATCCTCTACCTCCCGCGGCGGCTCCCGGACGCGCTCGCGCGCTTGCTCGAGGCAGTGGCGGCCACGGTGGGCGCCGGGGCGGTCATCGGGCTGACCGGGGATGGCCAGGTGGATGCGCTTGCTCGCCAGATGGCGGCACGCCTCTCCGGGCTTGGCCCCGTGCGGGAGGGCGTGGAAGCCGCAGTGCCGGCCGGCTCGATGGTCGCGTCCTTGCCCGATCCCGAGGAGGAAGTCCGGCATGCCGTTCGCAAGGCGGTCGCACTCGCCCACCAGGGCGTCCCGCTGTACCGGATGGCCATCCTGTTCCAGCGGCCGGAGCAGTACGCGTTGCTGGCGCACGAGGTGCTGGACTCGGCAGGGATCCCGCACAACGGTCCCCCGGTCCGGAGACTGGCGCAGTCTCTCGCGGGACGGGCGGTGCTGGGGGCGTACCGAATGGCGGCGAGCGGATTCCGGCGCGAAGTCGTCATGGACTGGCTGACATCCGCGCCGATTCCTGGTGAGGATGGGGCACCGGCGCCTTCCCATCGCTGGGACGCGATCTCGCGGGAGGCGGGGGTGGTGAAGGGTGTGGACCAATGGACCGCACGGCTGGCCGGGTGGGCGGATGCCAGGGAAGCCCGTAGCACCGCGACTCCGGAGGCCGCTGCATACAACCGGCGACAGGCAGGGCAGGCGAGGGCCCTGGCGGGATTCATGAGCGCCCTGGCGGAAGAGCTGGCAAGCCCGGTCCAGGCACCACCCGCGGGGCACGCTCGAAAGGCGATCGAACTGCTGGAGCGGTACCTTCCACTGGCAACGGTCGAGCACCCCGGGGAGGGACTCGCAGAGGCCGAAGCCGCGGCCTGGGAGGAAGTCCAGGGGCTCCTCTCGTCGATCGCCAATCTCGAAGGCCAACTGCCCGCCGCGTTCGAAGTTCCGATCTCGCGGGGCGAGTTCGCGACGGCGCTGGAAGACGTGCTCGACGCGCCATCGGGGAGGGTGGGTTCGCTCGGGGACGGGATGTTTGTTGGGCCCATCTCCGCGGCGGCCGAACTCGAGTTCGATACCGTCTTCGTGGCCGGTCTTGTGGAGGGGAACTCCGGAGGGGGCGAAGACCCGATCATCACCGAACAAGAACGCGACCAGGCTGGCGATGAGGTTCCCTCCCGGCGTCTGGGGCTGCTCCAGCAGCGGCGGGCGTACCTGGCTGCGCTGGCCGGGGCGGACACACGCGCCCTCTCGTATCCCCGGGCCGACCTCCGGGGCCAGCGTACGACCACCCCATCCCGCTGGTTGCTCGAATCCGCGACCTCACAGGCGGGCACGGCGTTGTATGCCAGCGACCTCGCGGAGATGTTGAAATCGCCGCCGTACCCGGAATGGTTCGAGGCGGTGCATTCGTTTCAGTCGGTCCTCTCGAATGACGGCGAACGGGCGTCGCTGCAGGAGCGCGACCTTGCTTCGCTGCTTGGGGCTCGCAGCGCTCCCGAACGCCACTACCTGGCGAGCCGAATCGATGGCCTGGGTGATGGCATGGCCGCCCGGCGGAGCCGTGCACGCAAGCGCCGGACCGCCGGCCCAGGAACGGCAGAGCTCGATGGCTGGAACGGCAGGGTGCCGGGTGGCTCGGTTGCAGCCGCGGGCACCGGGGAGCCGGTCTCGCCGACCGCACTGGAGACCTTCGCCCAGTGCCCCTTCCGCCACTTCCTGGGGCACGTGCTGAAGGTCGGGGACATCGAACGGCCCGAGGAGATCGAGACCATCACCGCTGCTGATGCCGGCAACGTAATGCACGGGGCGCTCGAGGAGTTCTTCAACGAGACGCACCCGAGAGGGGACGCGCTGGCGCCGTGGAGCGCGAAGGAACGCACGAGGCTGCGGGAGATCGCCGAGCGGCATTGTGCCGAAGCCGAGCGGCGGGGGCTCACCGGCAAGCCGCTAGCCTGGGCGGCAGACCGCGCGCGCATCCTGCGCGACCTGGAGTTGTTCCTCGACGCAGATCAGAAATACCGGGCCAGTACCGGGTTCGTCTTCGAGCGGGCGGAGGTAGCGTTCGGGGCGAGCCGCGACGGAAGCCCCCCGCCGCCCCCGGCCAGGTACACGCTTCCGGACGGTACGGGGATCGCCTTCCGCGGGTACATCGACCGGGTAGACAGCGGGCCGAACGGCGAACTGATGGTGACCGACTACAAGACGGGACGGGCGGAGAAGTTCAAGGTAGTTGGCAAGCCCGACCCGCTGGTCCGGCTCGATGGCGGGAAGCGGTTGCAGTTGCCGGTGTACGCGCTGGCGCTTGAGAACGAAGGCGGCGGACAGCCAATCAGCGCCCGGTACTGGTTCATCACCGAACGGGAGAACTATGAGCAGGCCATCCTGCCGCTCGATGGGCCAACCCGGGAGGCGTTCGGCGACGTGGTCCAGGTGCTGGCGAACACGATGCGCCAGGGATACTTCCCCGCTGTCCCCGGCGAGGAGGATGGCCGTAACAGCTCGTACACGAATTGCCTGTACTGCCCGTACGACCGGATCTGTGCGCCGAGCCAGCGGTTGGAGATCTGGAAGCAGTGGAAGGGCGGGCCCGTCGTCCGGGACTTCGCCGCGTTGAGCGAGGGCACCCTCCCTGGCGTGGAGGCGACCGATGAGTGACGTACTCACAGACCAGGCGGCGCGAGACCGCATCAAGCACGGCCTCGACGCGACGCTGTTCGTGGAGGCGGGCGCGGGGACCGGCAAGACCACGGAACTCGTCGGCCGCATTGTTGCCCTGATCCGGAGCGGGGTGCCGGTCGAACGGATTGCCGCGATCACGTTCACCGAGAAGGCTGCGGCGGAGCTTTCGGAGCGCGTGCGCAAGCACCTGGAACTCGCGGCGGCCGGCAAGAAGGGCTATGAGTCGCTTGCCGACCATGAGCGGGCCCTCTGCCGAGAGGCGCTCCCGGACCTCGACCGGGCGGCTATCCAGACGCTGCACTCGTTCGCGCAGCGCATCATTTCGCTCTACCCGCTCGAGGCCGGCCTGCCACCACAACTGCAAATCGTCGATGAAGTCGCGGGAGACATCGCGTTCCGGGACCGGTGGAAGCGATTCGTGGACGACTTGCTGGACGATCCTGCGATGCAGCGTCCGCT
This sequence comes from Chloroflexota bacterium, assembly GCA_963169135.1. Lineage (GTDB taxonomy): Bacteria > Chloroflexota > Dehalococcoidia > Tepidiformales > Tepidiformaceae > Amarobacter. The sequence goes on along the minus strand of CAUJEQ010000191.1, from coordinate 14,641 downwards.
GCTGCGGGCGTTCACGATGGGGCTGCGGCTGAAGGACCTCGAACGCGTGGCAAAGGCGTTCCACGACAACTGGGAGCGGCTGGAAGGGGTCGAGTTCGAGCTTTCCCCGGAGCCCGACCTGGCGCATCCCCCGCTCGGGCCGGCCATCGAGGATGCGAAGGCGGGCCTGGGCAAGCTGACGGCCGCAGCGGTCGAGCATCTCGCGGAACTCGGGCCGCATTTGGCCAACTTCGAAGCGGCAGCGGACCGCGTACGGACTGCGCGGGACCCTGGCGAGCGGGACATAGCCGAAGTCGACCTCCTGCGGCTCGGCTGCGCGTTTCCCAGGATCAGAAGCGTGGGCAAAAGAGGTGTTCTTGCGGTCGCACAAGCCGCACACGCGGGGTGGATCGACGCTGCCCGCCGGGCATATCTCACCGCAGTGCTGCCGAAGATCGGGCAGTTCGCGCGGGAGTACGCCGCCGAGCGACGGACGGCAGGGCGTCTCGGCTTCCAGGACCTGCTGGTGCTGGCGGTCGAACTCCTGCGGGCGAACGCACACGTCCGCCAGGCACTGCACGAGCGCTACCAGCGGGTGTTGATCGACGAATTCCAGGACACGGATCCACTGCAGGTAGAACTGGCGGCGCTGCTGGCCTGCCGGCCGGGGGTGGCGCCGGGCCGCTGGACCGAAGCCGAAGTCGAGCCCGGGTGGCTGTTCTTCGTGGGCGATCCCAAGCAGTCGATTTACCGCTTCCGCCGGGCCGACATCGTGCTCTATGAGCGAACACGCGGAGCGTTCGGCTGCGAACGGGTGCCGCTGACCACCAACTTTCGTTCGGCTCCGGTGATATTGCGCTGGGTGAACGAGGTGTTCGAGCGCCTTTTCGAACGGGACGGCGGCGATGAAGTGCGACAGGCCACCTGGATTGCCCTGGAGCCGGAGCCGCAGGCCGCTGCGGGAGCCCCGGTCATGGTCATCGGGGGGGCCCTGGGGCGCGAGGCGAAGGCCGATGACGTGCGCCGCGAGGAAGCGGCAGCGCTGGCGAACGCGGTACTCGCCGCGCGCGAGGAGCACTGGTTGGGGACGCAGCGGCCGACGCGCTTCGCCGACATGGCCATCCTGCTGCCGACGCGGACCAACTCGCCCGCTATCGAGCGCGCCCTGGCGGACGCGGGTATCCCGTTCCGGGTCGAGAGCCGCTCGCTGGTGTTCGCGACGCAAGACGTGCGTGACCTGTCGAACATTCTCGCGGCCATCGACGACCCAACCGACGACGTGGCCGTGGTAGCCTCACTGCGCTCGCCGGCGTTCGCCTGCCGCGATGGGGAACTGCTGGCCCACATCCAGGCCGGGGGGAGCTGGAACTACCTGGCCGAGGTGCCCGTGGGCAGCCCGGTGCGAGTGCAGACCGGCATGACCAGCCTCCAGGAGCTGCACCGGCGCAAGTGGTACGTGAGCACGGGCGCGCTCATCGAGGAGGTTATTGCCAGCCGGCACATGCTGGAGCTGGCGGTGGCCGGGCCACGCCCGCGCGAGTCGTGGCGGCGGCTCCGGTTCGTGGCCGAACAGGCACGGGGGCTGGAGGAGACGGGCGCGCTGACGACACTCCGGCAGTTCGTGGAGTGGCTCCGGGTCCAGGCGGAGGAGAGCGCCCGCGTGAACGAAGGCGTCGTGGTCGAACCCGACGATGATGCCATCCGGATTATGACCATCCACGCGGCCAAGGGGCTGGAGTTCGATATCGTTTTCCTCGCAGGACTGGGGATCGACCCGATCAAACGCGACAACAACGTGATCTGGCCGGAGCGAACCGAGCCCGGCGGGCGAGTCGAGGTACGGGTAGGCGTGAAGGACCGCTACTTCTCGACATCCGGGTTCGGCTCCGCCGCCGAGCGGGAGCGCCGCCACGAGCGGCTCGAGCGGGACCGGCTGCTCTACGTGGCGGCGACGCGAGCTCGCAAGCGACTGGTGGTCTCGCTCTATCAGCGGTATCACGGCACGGGGCACGACCAGCGCCACGCGGAGGATAACTGCTCGCACGCGGAATGCCTGTCAGCGGCCTGCGCGGGGACCGAAGGGAACGGGACGTGGGAGCAGTACGCGGTCCCGCAGGCTCCCGGGCTCGACGAACCGGCCGACGAACCTGTTCCCGACGCCATTGTGGACCGCGATCGCTGGATCACGGAGCGGGCGGCGCTGCTCCGGCGGTTGCGCAGGGCGCCGGTGGTGGCAGCGACGGCAATCGCCCACGAGGGCGAGGCCGTGGAAGAGAAAGCACCCCCGGACGACGAAAAGCAGCCATGGCGGAAGGGGCGGGCGGGCACATCGATCGGACGTGCCGTGCATGCGGTGCTCCAGACGATCGATCTGGGGGCGACGACGAGCATCGAGGATGCCTCCAGCGCACAGGCTGTGGCCGAGGGCATCGCGGATGAGGCCACGCGCATCGCCAGGCTGGTGGAGAACGCGCGCGAATCGCGAGCCGTGCGCGAGGCGGTTGGATCGGGGCGGTACTGGCGTGAGGTCTATGTCGGTACCCAGGTCGAGGGGGCGACGGTCGAGGGGTTCATCGACCTGCTCTTCGAGGGGCCCGAGGGACTGGTGGTGGTCGACTACAAGACCGACTCGGCACGCAGCACCGAGGACATCGACCGCGCGATGGAGCGCTATCGCTTGCAGGGCGCCGCCTACGCACTCGCGCTCGAGGTGGCGCTCGGAAAGGCGGTGGCCGAGGTGCGGTTCGTGTTCACCGAACCTCGGGCCGAGCGGTCGATCACGGACCTGACGGGCGCCAAGCGCGAGGTCCGCGAGCGGATTAGCAAGGTGCTTGCCGAGCGGATGGCAGTGCCTTAACCGCCCTGGCGGCGCTTGAGCATCTCCGCCACGATCGGGCTGGGGACCGGCGGGTGCCAGGTGCGATAGGCCGTTTCGAGCGGAACCGGCCACTCCACATCGACATCCAGCCGGTAGCCCGGGCCGCCGGCTTCTTCGAGCGACTGGCAGGCGGCGCGGGCGACGGTCAGCATGAGCTCGTCGTTGCCCGGGGTGCCGAAGTTATGGCCGAAGGGGAACTCGACCCCAACGACGCGCGACGGGCGGAACTTCATCGCCAGGTCCGGGATCATCGTGACGGTGACGGTTGGGATACCGAGGCTTTCAATCGTACGCGCCAGCACGGGCACGTTTCTGCAGCAGTCCGGTCAGGCAGGCGCCAGGAGCAACACATCCACGGCGTGCTCCTTCAACCGGGCGGCAAGTTCGGGGCCCTGGATATTGCGCCAGTCGAGCAGGCGGCGGTCCTGGTAGCCCATGAAGGAGTAATGCTCGTTAGCGAGACGGCCGATGCGGCCTTCGGCTTCGAGCGCGCTGAAGGCGCGAATCGGGAGGACGACGTCAACATCCTCGAGAAGGTCGTCGTGGCTGATGTGCAGGTGGGAACAGGCGATGTCCTCGGAGCGGACGTCGCGCGGGATGATGCGGTAGGTCGGGTCACCCCAGGTGGGCTCACGGCGTTCCCGCTCGACGTCGAACGGCTCCTGGGAATCGCGCAGGTAGATGCCGGCGGAGGTCATGAGGGCAACGGTGCAGTGGTGCAACGGCTTCGGGAGAGGAGCCCACTCGGCGGGCTCATCGATAACCGGCACCGATTCGTACATGGTCCGCATGGAGCGGGGGAGATACTTATAGCTGTCGATGGTCATCCGCGGCCTCCGGGTGGCGGAGGCATCGTATCAGGCAGCGGGAATATTTTCTCGCGAGAGGAGCCACGCTTCGGCAGCGTCGCGTTCACGGAAGAATTCGACGGTCGGGGATGGGTCGGCTCGGTAGGCGGAAACCTGGCGAAGGACGCCAAACACCAAATCGGACGGAGCAAAGACAGCCGTCCAGAAGGGGCCCCGGTCACGGGCGTTGTTTACGACGCCGGCCATCCAGAGGATATCGGCCGTAATGGCCGCGACCTCGGAAGCATCGATCAGCAGGCGGCGAACATCCGCGATCTTCTGAAGCCACTCGTCCGGTGGCTCGGTGGCCCCGGAAACGTCGCCGAAAAGGCGCAGCTCAACGAATGCCGTCCGTTCAAGGAACTGGAATGCCATGCAACCCTCTCCGTGCGCCGCGAACGATAACCCGCCCCGCGCGGCGCTGCATCAGCCGGACGGGATAACTACACCAGGGTTGAGGATACCCGAAGGATCGAGGGCCGACTTGATCGCCCGCATTGCTTCGCGGTCGGCGGCGGAACGGGTGAGGTGGAGCCAGGGCATCTTGGCGATGCCAATGCCGTGCTCGGCGCTGATGCTTCCGCCGAGCTCGGCGACAAGGCGTAACACCGCATCGTCCGGCCGCTCATCGTCCGGGGCGAGGCCGAGGATGTTGACGTGGAGGTTGCCATCCCCGGCGTGCCCGAACAGGATTGGGCGGGCAGCCGGATCAGCAGCTGCGATGGCCCCGCGCACACGCTGTTCGAACTCAGGCAGGCGTGCGAGCGGGAGGGTAACGTCGAGCTTGTGCGGGATTCCCTCGGCGCTGATTGCCTCGGTGTGGCGTTCCCGGTAGGCCCAGAGCCGATCGCACCCGGGCCGGCCGGTCGCCATCGCGGAGTCGCGAATCCCCTGCGCACCGGCGAGGACGTTCGCCAGGCTGGCCGACTCATCCGCCTGTCCGGCGCATTCGAGCAACAGGTAACAGGGGTGGCTGACGGAAAACGGGGGAGGAAGGCCCGCGCGCCGGCAGACGAGTTCGAGGCCTTCGAGGAAGAAGACCTCCGCCGCTTCGAGAGACGACAGTGCGCGGCGGACGGCCGAGACCGCGCGGAGCGCCGCCGTCATGTCATCGACTGCGAGCAAGGCGACCGCGCGCTGCGGTTGCTGCGGGACGAGCTTGAGCCGGGCGGCGGTGATGACTGCGAGCGTCCCCTCGCTGCCGGCGAGCAGCTGCGGCAGATCGTAGCCGGAGTTGTCCTTGAGGAGGCCCGGCAAACGGCGGACGATGGCGCCGCTCGATAGGACCGCCTCAATCCCAAGGAGCTGGTGGCGCATTCCTCCGTAGCGGAGCACGCGAATCCCTCCCGCGTTGGTCGCCACCATCCCGCCGATGGTGGCGCTATCGCGGGAGGCCAGATCGACGCCGAAGTTCCAGCTCTGCGCGCGGACGGTCTTCTGCAGGGTCGCGAGTGCGACGCCCGCACCAACGGTGACCTCGCCGGCCCCGGTATCGAAGTCCGACACGCGATCGAGGCGGCGAAGGGAGAGGACGAGTTCGCGGTTTCGGGGGACGCCCCCACCGACGAGACCCGTGTTGCCGCCCTGCGGCACGATAGCGACTCCCAGTTCGCGACAAAGACCGACCACGGCGGCAACTTCCTGGGTGGAGGCAGGCCGAACGACGGCCGGCGTGCTGCCGTGATATCGGCGCGTCCAGTCCGTCTCGTAACCGGCGCGGACATCGGGGTCGGTGAGCACATGGTGTTCGCCGACGATGGCTGCCAGCCGGGGGAGAAGCGTGTCGGGTAACGGCACAATCGGAGTCTAGCAGAGGGACGGGAGCGTGCTTCAGCGGGAGATCTGGCCCATCACGTCTGTCGCGGCGCCACCAGAGGGGGCGGCGACCTCGACGATGCGCTCATCGATGTCGTCATATTCAAGGCGCAGCGCCCGGCAGACCGTGGCGTGCAGGCGATACATCGTGATTGCGTACGTAAGTTCCAGGATCGCTTCGTCCGTCAGGAGGTTCTTCAGGGCAGCGAAGGTGGCATCCTGGACGCGGCCGTCCTGGAGCACGAGTTCGTCAGCGTAGGCGAGCACTGCGCGGTCGGCGTTATCCAGGGCCGATGAGGTGTTCCACCCGGGGATCGCGCTGAGCTTCTCCTCCGGGACACCGGCGGCGCGGGCGGCCTTGCAGTGCTGGGAAAAGACGAACTGGCTCCCGGCGACGAACCCGGCCCGCGTTATGGCGAGTTCGCGAAAGTAGGGTGTTAGCGCGCGGCGGCGGCTATTGAACAGGCCGAAGCCGTCCTGGGCGTGAGCGAGGATGTCGGGGACGAGCGCGAACACGGTCCACCAGTTGCCCGGCGTCCCCGTGGCGGTGCCGGGCTCGGCAACGGGGTCGCGGTCGCCGAACAGGCGGGTGTAGGCTGCGATGACTTCGGGCGAGGCTTCGGAGCGGGCGACCTGGCGTAGACGGGGCATAGGGTTCTTCTCCACCGGGGAAATCGCGCGGGCGGCGGCGGAATGCTAGCGGACCCGTGCCGAACACGTCGCTGTGGAAACAAAGAGGCGGCGGTCCGGGTAGAGGGGCGGACCGCCGCGTTCTTGCTGCACTTGAGTTGGTTACCGGGCGAGCTGCACCGTGACCGGCACCCCGCGGGTGATGCTGTCGAAGACGGCCGAGCGAGCCTGGGCGCGCGCGACCACTTCCTGGAGCTTCTCGGCCGGGGCGTCGCCCTTCACCGTGAAGGTGACACGGATGTTCTGGAAGCCGTTACGGACTTCGTTGTTCAGGCCGAGGGCGCCCTGGACGTCCATATCGCCTTCGACGACCGACGAGACTTCGGTCAGACGCACACCGCGAGCTGAGGCGACGTAGACGACCGACGTGGTGAGGCAGGCTGCGAGCGCATGGAGGAGGAACTCGGCCGGGTTCGGGCCCTCGTCGTGGCCGAGAAGGATTCCGGGCTCGCCTGCGTCGACGGTGAAGGCGCTGGAGCGCGACGTGTCTTCCTGGAGGGCGGCATAGAAGCTCTGGATGGTCGAACGGTTGTGCGAGCCGCCCAACCACGTGTTCTTCGCGCGCCACTTGAACTGGGCGATGGTGGGGGTCGCCTTGATGGCGTCGAGCGTCGCGAACATGGTGTCGACATTGACGCCGTTGCGGATGGTCGGGGTTGTTTCGATCTGAGTCATTTTCGTGGTTCTCCTTACCGGATGCGTTGTGTTCTGCCAGGGCTGTGCCGCTGACAGGTTCCACAGTAGGGAGCCGCTCCCGGCGAAGCCTGAAGCTTCTGTTCAGGGACTCTGGAGAACTCATAGAGGCCGCCCGCGAGTGTGATGTGGTTCACCGTGCCTCTGCATGCAGGCAGGAGCTATAGCCCGGTGGCCACGGTGCGACGGACGCAGTTCGGCCCTGCTTTCCGTCCGCGGCGGCGGCAGGTCAGCAGGGCCGGAAGAAGCGACTTAGAGGGTCGTCGGGCGCAGGCCGAGCGCCTCGGCCCCTACGTACTCGTAAGCGACGTTAGCCCCGAGCGGGTGCATAAACGCACCGGCGCGGGCATCGCGATAGAGGCGGGCGAGCGGGTTTCCGGCCGTGTAGGCCGCGCCGCCCGCGATGGTCATCGCGCGGTCCACAACCCGCAGCACGGCCTGGTTGATGAAGATCTTGGCGCGCTGGACGTCGCTGAAGACGGCGTTCGCCTCTTCGTCGTCACCGTGCCCTGTGAGGTGGCGGGCCTGGTACTCGTCGATGCCGCGGAGAGAGCGGTCAAAGATCGCCCGGATGGCGGCCAGGTCGACGGAGTTTTCGGCAGCCAGGTGCTGGAAGGTCGGCCGGAAGGCGCGTTCGCCCTTCTTTTCGAGCTTCGACCGGAAGGCCCGGATGCCGAGCTCGTAGGCAGCTTCGGCGACACCGACGGCAGAAGCAGCGTGCGAAGGCCCGGACGTGAGGATCATCTCGAGGTGCTCGGCGCTGATGATGCCGGCGAGCACGCCGGAGCCGGGGCCCCTCTTCATCCGGACACCATTGAAGGTGACCGAGGTCGAGCCGGAGTCGCGCATGCCCAGCGCGTCCCAATCGTCGTTCACGGTGACTCCGGGGGCATCGGCCGGCACGACAATGTAGCCGTACCGCTCGTCGCCCACGGGGTCGACGTAGGAGACGGCTACGGAGAAGTGCGTGGCGGCGGGGGCCATGCTAATGAAGATCTTGCGCCCCTCGATGACCCATCCGTCACCGTCGGGGTGGGCGGTGGTCTGGGGGCGGATGAGCTCCTGATCGGGCTCGCTGACGGCGGCCGCGATGACCATCCGGTCGCCGACCGCGCGCGCCATCGCCCGCCCGACCCCGGTGGCCTTCGCGTCGTCGCCGGACGCCAGGGCGGCTCGGTACTGCTGGGCATAGGTCATCATCATGATCATGTGCATGTTGACGCCGAGGGTAAGGCCGGCATCGCCGCGTGCGAGGCGGCTGGCGGCGACCAGCACGTCGTGCACGGACTCCACGCCCATGCCGCCGAACTCAACGGGGATAGGCGCGTACAGGTAGCCGGACTCCTGGAGCTCGCGCAAGCTCTCGAACGGGAACGTCCCCGCGCTGTCGTGCGCGGCGACACGGGCGAAGAAGGTAGGGGCGAAGGATTCGGCCACCGCGATAAGTTTGCGGCCGGGTTCAGTGATGGCTTGCAGATCGTAGGACATGGTTCAACCTCCTCGCGGGCCGTCCTGGTGCGGCCCCTGTTCGTGGTGGTGTCCAGGCGCGGTTGGCGCACCTGCCACGTTCGAAGGTAAGGACGCCCGAGGGCGGCCGCTTGGAGAATTTCTGAGGGTTCCGTGGAGAAGGGTCGGGACGGGGCCCGGTCTGTGCGGTGCGTCACGCAGGCGCGGGGAGGACAGGCTCAGGCTGCGTCGGCGGCAAGTCCGGCTGCAAGGCTGCCAACCAGAGTCTCGATCACAAGTGCTGCTTCGGGGGTCACGTCCTCGAATCGCAGATGAAGGACCGTACCAGATGCTTCCGCGTGCCCACCAGCGACTGCGACCGGGAGTACCGCTTCGCCGGTCGGCGTTGTCACCCGCAACAAGGTCCTGGCGGTGTCGGGCGTCGCAGCGACGAGAACCGCGGCACCGCCCATCGAGATATCCGTGACGGTGACCGGGACCGCCCGGTCGCCGTCCCCCAGGGTCGCTGAAAGCTGGACCCGGTACCGTTCGAGCAGGCGCCGGTTGAAGGGGCGCCAGGGACTCTGGCGGAAGAAGATAGCCCGGCCCTCGCCGTAGTCGCGGAAGCGGGCGAGGGCAGCGACGCGTCTGCCCATTGCTCCACAGGCGAGAACGACCTCGTCGCCGGGGCGCCAGGCGCGTTCCGAGGTAGTCACGTAAACCGAGAAGCCGCGGTTGGCTTCGAGAACGCCCTGTCCGTGGGCGCCCCCCGATTCGCCGCGGGGCATGACCGAGACCGCCATGCCGGGGGGTGCGTCCTCAATTGGGCCAAGGTCATCGTTCATACCTGAATTAACGGTGAACGGCAGCGGACCCTGAAGCCCGGTCCCAGGGCGGCGGGTTTCGGCAGGAGGCACTAGGATCGGCGCACCATCCCAACGCCGCACGCACGAGGGCGGCGCCAATTCCGAGGACCTTATGAGCACGACCTGCCTGCTCGTCGCCAACCGTGGTGAAATTGCCATCCGGGTAATCCGTGCCGCCGCGGAACTCGGCATCAAGACCGTCGCCGTGTACTCCGAAGACGACGCCAGCTCCCTGCACGTGCGCAAGGGGGACGAGGCCCGGCGGTTGGCAGGGCAGGGCGCGGCCGCCTACCTCGATGCAGACCAGATCGTCCGCGCGGCGCTGGAAGCGGGCTGTGACGCGGTCCACCCCGGGTATGGCTTCCTCAGCGAGAACGCATCATTCGCGCGGCGGTGCGCCGAGGCAGGGCTGACCTTCGTGGGGCCGCAGCCCGAGGTGCTGGACCTGTTCGGGGACAAGGCGCGGGCGCGGGCGATGGCCCAGGAACTCGGCGTGCCGGTGCTCCCGGGGACATCCGGGCCAACGAGCCTCGATGAAGCGCGCACGTTCCTTGCGGCGCTCGGGGAGGGTGGCGCGGTAATGGTGAAGGCGATCGCCGGCGGAGGCGGCCGGGGCATGCGCCCGGTGACGCGGCCGGAGGACCTGGAGCAGGCGTTCACCCGCTGTCAGTCCGAGGCGCGGTCGGCCTTCGGTAACGGGGACGTATACGTGGAGCGGCTGATCCCGCTGGCGCGGCACATCGAGGTCCAGGTCGTGGGCGATGGCACGGGCCATGTCAGCCATCTGTGGGAACGCGAATGCACCATCCAGCGGCGCAACCAGAAGCTGGTGGAGGTCGCGCCCAGCCCGGGGCTGACGGACGACCTGCGCGATCGTCTCACGGGTTATGCGGTGCGGATGGCCGAGGCGGTGCGCTTCAAGAACCTGGGGACGTTCGAATTCTTGATCGACGGCAGCTCACCGTATGGGGCGAACGCGATCGCATTCATCGAGGCGAACCCGAGATTGCAGGTCGAACACACCGTGACCGAGGAGGTGACCGGCATCGACCTGGTTACGACGCAGCTCCGGATCGCTGCGGGAGCGACCCTTGGGACGCTCGACCTCCAGCAGCCGGAGATCCCGAAGCCACGCGGGTACGCGATCCAGGCACGGGTCAACATGGAAACCATCGGCGCGGACGGCCAGACGCGGCCATCGGGCGGAACCATCACCGCGTTCGAGCCGCCGACGGGCCCCGGGCTGCGGACGGACACGTTTGGCTACGTCGGGTACACCACGAGCCCGTACTTCGATTCCCTGCTCGCAAAGCTGGTGGCACATTCGGCTGCGGGGGACTTCGCAAGCGCAGCGGCGAAGGCCTACCGGGCGCTGTGCGAGTTCCGAATCGAGGGGGTGGGGACGAACATCCCGTTCCTCCAGAACTTGCTGCAGCACCCCGACTTCGTCGCGGACCGGATTTCCACCCGGTTCGTGGAGGAGCGAGCGGCCGAACTCGCGACGGGGACTTCCGACGCTCACCGGCGCCTCTTTTTCGAACAGGCGCAGCCGGTGGCCGCGACACCGGCGCCGGGGGCTGCCGGGCGGGCCGGAGCGGCAATCGACACACGCGACCCGCTCGCCGTGTTGGCTCACGGGAAGGCCGCAGCGGATGCGGTCCCGGAAGCGGCCGCGCCATCGACACCCGACGGCATGGTGGCCATCCTGACGCCACTCCAGGGCACCATCGTCTCCGTCGACGTGCTCGAGGGCGACACGGTCCACCGCGGACAGCAGGTCGCGGTGATGGAAGCTATGAAGATGGAGCACGTGATCGCCGCTGAGGCCGGGGGCACTGTCCGGGATATACGCGTAGCGCCGGGCGAGGCGGTGATGCCAGGTCATCCGCTGCTGTTCATCGAAGAGTCCGGGGTCGCCGCCGAACAGGTAGTCGAAGCGGCCGCGGTCGACCTCGACCGGATCCGGCCCGACCTGGAGGAGGTAAACCAACGGCACGCGGTCGGGCTGGACGCCGCGCGTCCGGATGCCGTTGCCCGGCGGCGAAAGACCGGTCAGCGCACAGCCCGCGAAAACATCGACGAACTCTGCGACCCGGGCACGTTCATCGAGTACGGGCCGCTGGTGATCGCTGCCCAGCGCCGGCGGCGGCCGGTCGAGGAACTCATCGAGAAGACGCCGGCGGATGGGATGGTGGCGGGCATTGGGAGCGTCAACGGCGACCTGTTCGACGGTGCGAAGGCACGGACGATCCTGATGTCCTACGACTACACGGTGCTGGCGGGGACCCAGGGGACTCAGAACCACCGCAAGAAGGACCGCATGTTCGAGCTGGCCGAAAAGCACCGGCTGCCCGTCGTGTTCTTCACCGAAGGCGGCGGCGGACGGCCCGGCGACACCGACGGCGTGGGCGTGGCGGGGTTGGACTGCATGGCGTTCAACTACTTCGGGAAGCTCAGCGGGCTCGTTCCACTGGTGGGGATCACGTCGGGCCGGTGCTTCGCGGGGAATGCGGCTCTCCTCGGATGCTGCGACGTGGTGATCGCCACGAAGGGCTCGAACATCGGCATGGGCGGCCCGGCCATGATCGAAGGGGGCGGGCTGGGGATCTTCCGCCCGGAGGAAGTCGGGCCCACTGACGTGCAGGCGCCCAACGGCGTCATCGACGTGCTGGTGGAGGACGAGGCGGAGGCAGTGGCGGTTGCGCGGCAGTACCTCTCGTACTTCCAGGGGCCGGTGAATGACTGGGAATGCGCGGACCAGCGGCTGCTCCGGAGCTCCATCCCCGAGAACCGGTTGCGGGTGTACGACGTGCGGAGCGTCATCGAAACGCTGGCCGACACAGGGTCGGTGCTGGAACTCCGGCGGGACTTCGGACCGGGGATGGTGACCGCGCTCATCCGCATCGAAGGGCGGCCGCTGGGGCTGGTCGCGAACAACCCGATGCACCTGGCCGGTGCGATCGACAGCGATGGCGCAGACAAGGCGGCCCGCTTCATGCAGCTCTGCGACGCGTTCGACATCCCGCTGCTCTCGCTCTGCGACACGCCCGGGATCATGGTGGGGCCTGAGGTTGAGAAGACCGCTCTTGTTCGTCACGCGGCCCGAATGTTCGTGACCGGGGCCAGCATGAGCGTGCCGGTGTTCACGATCATCCTGCGGAAGGGATACGGGCTTGGGGCGCAGGCGATGGCCGGCGGCAGCTTCAAGGCCCCATTCTTCACGGTCGCCTGGCCAACGGGCGAGTTCGGCGGGATGGGTTTGGAGGGTGCGGTCAAGCTGGGCTACCGGAACGAGCTTGCCGCGGTCGAGGACCCGGACGCCCGGAAACGGCTGTTCGAGGAGATGGTGGCTCGCTCCTACGAGCGCGGGAAGGCCGTAAACATGGCTTCCCACTTCGAGATCGACGACGTGATCGACCCGCTGGACTCGCGATTCTGGGTGACACGCGCACTGAAGTCGGTGCCGCCACCGGCGCCGCGTCACGAAAAGAAGCGGCCCAACATCGACACGTGGTAGCGGGTTCGCGGACAGCCCGGGTGGGCTTATGATGCGCGGCCACATGGACCTGCTGGCCGGCGAACGGTTTTCGGTGGCGTCCTACGGGATCGGTGCCGCATACGCTGCGTGGCTGTTGCGCGAGTTCGGCGCGGAGGTGCGCCATACGACGGCGCTCGACCCGGAAGGCGTTGGCGCGTTCCTCGGGCAGGGCGCCGCGTTCGCGGACGCGCCACCGCTGGCGGTTGAGACGGGCGGGACGCTCATCACGGACGTCCCGGTATCCGCCCTGGCCCGGGAACAGGTCGAAGTTCTTTCCAGGGTGGCGACGGTGATCTGGCTGACACCGTGGGGGGCGGAGACGAGCTGGAGCGGGCGGCCATCAACCGAGCTCGCTCAGTACGCGGCAGGCGGCTGGATGACGATGGTGGGCGAACCGGACCGCGAGCCGCTCGCCCCGCCGGGCAGCCTCGGACAGTTCATCGCGGGCCAATACGCGGCGATTGCGGCATTGACGAGGCATGCGGGGTGGGGCAGCGGCACCGGCCGGATCGAGGTGCCGGAGATCGAGGCGATGGCAGCCACGCTCATCTACGACTCGATCGCGTTCCAGTACTACGGTGCGCTGCGCGGGCGGGTGGGCAACCGCTACAGCCGCAACCAGCCGACTATCGTGACGTTGCCGTGCAAGGACGGGTACATCGGCATCCACGCGGCATTGCACAGCCAGTGGGTGACGATCGCCGGGCTGGTGGGGCACCCGGAACTGGTGCGCGACCCGCGGTTCGCTTCGCCCGGAGAGCGCTCGAAGAACGTCGGCCAACTCGATGAGTACCTGTTGCCATGGCTGGCGGAACGGACCCGCTGGGAGGTATACCACGAGTTGCAGCGGAACCGGATCCCCTGCTCGGCGCACCCCGACATGGCGGAGGTGCTCGCCTCCCCGCAGCTGAGCGCGCGAGGGTTCTGGCGGGAGGTTTCGACCCCGTCGGGGAAGGCGTTGCGGGTGCCCGGGGCACCGGCTCGCGTTCGGACGGCGCCTTCCGCAGGTGGTGCCCGAGCGCCGGGCGGTCCGTGGCGCGAAGGAGCGCTACGGGTGGTGGATCTCTCGATGGGCTGGGCCGGGCCGCTGGCCGGTCAGATCCTGGGGTTGCTCGGGGCCGACGTCATCAAGGTCGAGAGCCACATCCGCTTCGACTGGTGGCGTGGGTCGCGGCCACCAGGGGACGACCCCTCGCTTGCGCTCTACGAACGGAGCCACGTGTTCAACGCGGTGAACCGGGGCAAGCGAGGGATCACGCTGAACCTGGCGACACCGGGCGGCAGCGACCTCGCGCACCACCTGATCCGCGACGCGGACATCGTCATCGAGAACTTCGGCACCGGGATTATCGAAAAGCTGGGGCTCACCTACGAGCGGCTGAGCGCCGACAACCCGGGACTGATCATGCTTCGTCAGCCCGGTTTCGGGAGCGACGGGCCCGAGGCCGGGTACGTGACTTTCGGCAACACGATCGAGGGAATGTCGGGACTGACCGCGCTCGTCGGCTACCCGGGGGACCAGCCGGTGATGCTGAGCAACGCACTCGGCGACCCTGTGAGCGGCCTGACCGGGACGATCGCTCTGCTTTCGGCACTGGCGGCCCGGGAGCGGGATGGGCGGGGGCGATTGATCGAGGCGGCGCAGCTCGAGGGGTTTCTCCCGCTGGTCTCCGAGGCGCTCATCGAATACCAGCGCACGGGCGTCATCCCGCCCCGAAACGGCAACCGCCGGCCGGGTCACGTGCCTTCGGGGGCGTTCCCCTGCCGCGACGAGGAGTGGGTGGTCATCGAGGTGAACTCAGACGCGGAGTGGGCGGCGCTCGCCGGGCTCATCGGCGAGCCATGGGCGACGGATGAGGCTCTGGCTTCGTCGCCGACGCGAGAAGCG
>CAUJEQ010000190.1 GCA_963169135.1 Chloroflexota bacterium | reverse complement strand
AGCGAGGCGACAGCGGCCGAGATCGCGATAGCTCTCGGCGAACCGCAGATCGCTGGGCTTCTCGCGGCCGTGGAAGAGGAGTTCGAGGCGATCCAGGTGGTGGTGACGAGCCCGGCGGCGGCGGTGCCGATCGAATCCATCTCCGGGTTGAAGGGGACGCTGGCGGTACTGTTGCGGCGCGGGCCGGTATCCATCATGCCGAACGGCAAGACCCGCCTGCAGGTTGGCGATTCGCTCACGATTTTCGGCCGCTCTGCCGATCTCTCGCGGGCGCGAGCGGCGTTAAGCCTCGAGGGCTGAGCCTCCCATTGGGAAGTCCCGTCGGCCCCGCCTATCCGCGTAACAGCTCCCGGACGCGCACGGCAGCGGACGGGTCGACGCCCTGGCCTCGAAGCAGCTGGTGGCGCTTGTGTGGTGTTCGCGCAGGCTCAAGGTCCTCAGGTCCGTGCTACTCGCCGGTAGCGGTAGCCCGTCCCCCGGACGGTCTCGATAAGGCCGGCCTCCGCTCCAAGCTTCTTCCGGAGCGACCGGACGACGACATCGACGACGTTGCTGGCTGTGGGCGTTGCGTAGTTCCAGACCACCTCCATGAGCTCGTAGCGCGAGACCGCCTTACCGGGGTGGTCGTGGAGGTGGCGCATGACGCCGAACTCGAGCGGCGTCAGTCCGACGCGACCCCACGGGAGCACGAGCTCACGCGCTGCCGTATCGAAGATGTCGATGGAAGGAGTGGCGTTGGCAGCGACTTCATCTCCCACGAGGTTCGCGAGCCACGAGTCCACTGACCCGGGGCCCATGTCCAACACGAACGAATAAACCGGCTCGTCTCCGGCGTTGACGGTCGCGGCAGGGATGGGCCGGAAGCCGAGCCGGGTCGCGACTTCGGCGTATTGGCGCGGCGCAACAAGGGCCATGTACACCCAGCGCAGGACACCACGCATTTCGAGGTAGGCGCGTTTGGCATCGACCCACGAGGCGGCCTGGGTGGGGGAGGGCGCCTCGCCCCTATTCCGGTCGAGCCAGCGACGGATAATCAGAGCGCGGGCGGGATCCTTGCCAGCCAGGTCCGCACGGATCGCGGCTGCGACCGGATCTGCGGCGAGGACCGCCGGGTCCAACTCCGAACCGCGGACCATCACATAGAAGCCAGCGACGGCGCCGTCGCTATCCCGGGCGACATGGAACGCATCCTGCTGGTGCCTCCACCAGAGATCGAGGACGTCGCGCTGGGCGGGGTCCTGGCGAGCCGTGATTCGGCGCACGGCCGCGCCATCGGCGAAGGTAGCTGGTTCGACCACAAGCGGATGGGGGCCGGTCGGGAAGAAAGCCTCGCGGAGGACCGGGTTTTCGAGGAGGAACAGGAGGTTCGCGGTGCAGCGCCACAAGTCGGAGGCCCTGGCGCGGTGGCTTTCGTCCTGAAGGAAGGCCCAGGCCGCGTGGCGGTAGCTGCGGAGGGCAGACGGGTCGCGGGCTTCCAGGCTGGCGGCAATGGCGTCGCGGACGGCGTCGTGGATGAAGAGACCCTCGCGGCTGCGCTCGGCGAAGGGAAGCTCTGCGAGCCGGTTGAGAGCCCGGTGGGCATCGGAATCCGGGAGGAGCGCTTGCAGCAATGGCTCCGTGACGCAACGGACCACCGAGGCGGCTTCGAGGGCTGTGCGCGCCGCGGTGTCGGGCACGGAGTCGAGGAATGCCTGGGAGAGATGTTCGATGACGGCGTGGGCGGTACGCCCGCCGACTTCGTGGTCCTGATCGGCGGTGGTGAGCGATGCGGCCATGCTGAGTGCCAGCGGGTGGCCGCGTGCGAGCCGGTTGATCGCGGGGCGGGCGGCGCGCGGGACCCGGACGCGCTCGAGGTAGCAGTCTGACTCCTCGGTGGCCAGCGGCTCGAGACGGAGGCTGCGGAAGAGCCCGTGCCAGCCGGGCGCCGCATGCCATGCGGCGGATGGCGGGATACGCCCGGCGATGAGCACTCTCGCGCTGGTCGGTAGCGCGGGAACCAGGGCCTGCCGCACCCACGTATCGAGGAGGCGCAAGTTCTCGTAGGTATCGAGGGCGATCACGACCCGGGGGCCGAGTCCGGCGAGCGCCGCCGCCGCTTCGCTGAGGGAATCGAGGCGGCAATCGAGGGTGGTCGCCAACGCGGCCAGAAACCCTCGCGGCGTGGGCTCGACTGCACGGCAGTCGAGGCGGACGACCGGGACTGCCCGGCCAGCTGCGTGTGCGGCGAAGGCATCGAGAAGCGTGGACTTGCCGATCCCTGCAATGCCGTGGACGTAGGCGACGAGCGGACCTTCCTCGAGCAGCCCGAACAGGGCAGCCATCTCACGCTCGCGGCCCACGAAAGTCTCGAGCGCACGTTCGGAAACGAGGTCCCCAAGCCGTTCGGCCATTGCACGCTGCCCCGGGTCAGTCTACCGCACGCTTGCAACAGCCAGGCCGCGAGTGACCCGGGTTGGCGCCTCGAGGACCTCAAACTCCCGGATGGTGACATCTGCGAAGTTGGGGTGAGTGACGACGGCGCGAGCGAGGTCGCCCGCGGCGAAGGCTGCGAACGCAGCGCGATCGGTCCACGTGTAGACCCCGCCGTAGGTGTTGGATGCCGGGTCGCTCAGCCAGACTTTCTGGATGAGACCGGGGATGGCGGCGTAGGCGGGAGCGAGCTCGTCGCAGGCGGCGAGGAACTGTTCGTGGGTCATGTCCTTGAGGTGGAAGTTGACGACGGCGATGTACATGACGGACTCCTGTGTACGAGATGCGCAAACCCTACACCCGCGGCCAATCGCGGAGATGACGGGAATATGAGGATTTGATGAGGGACCGGACTCGGCCTGCGAGGCTGACACCGAGATCCGGACGTCCAGGTGCCCGCCCTGCCTATCCCCGTAACAGCTCCCGGACGCGCGCGATGGCGGAGGGATCGACGCCCTGGCCTTCGAAGAAGCTAGCGGCGCTGGTGTGGTGTTCGCGAAGGAGTTCGATGAAGCCGGCCATGCGCTCGGGCGGGGTGCTCAGGCGGGCGCGGATCTCGGCGTCTGTGCCTTCGAGCTGGCGGCCGCTGGCACGAAGGTAGGCGATCAGGCGGTCGATGCTGGCATCGCTCAGGCCGTACTCGTGGGCGATGTCGGCATCCTGGCACCCGAGGACATCCATGACCATGCCGAGAAGCACGCCGGTGCGGTCCTTGCCGGCGGTACAGTGGACGAGGATCGGGTAGTTCGCCTCGTCGGCGAACAGCTCGAACGCGCGGGCCAGGCGATCACCGCCGATCTGGAGGTAGTGGAAGTAGCGGCGCGGCGAAGGGCCAGTTCCATAGAGGCCGTTGAGCTCGGCGATCAGGTCTTCCTGCGGCTGCGATTCGACGAAGATGGAGAGCCGCACCACGCGGTCCGAGAGCGGGTGGGGGCCGGGCGTGCCGGCGAGTTCGTCGGGATGGCGCAGGTCGAGGACGGTGCGGATGCCAAGTTCTCGGGAGAGCAAAGCTTCGTCGGCGGGGGTCATGAGTTCGAGGGCGCCGGAGCGGAAGACGCGGCGGGCGCGGAGCGTGCCACCATCGCGCAGGGCGTAGGGGGCGAGTTCACGGAAGTTGTGGATGCCTTCGGGTTCGTGCTGCACGGGTGAACTGTAACGGAGCGCGCCACCCGGCGCCGTCGCCGGAGGGAGGGAGGGTCGGCGGCGCCGGGATGGCTTCGGGGCGGTGCGGAATGGACCGGTATCCGGTGCAGGGGCACCGCAAAGCGCGGAGGCATTCCCATGGGGTGATGGTGGGGGGCCTGCCCCCTCGGGTGCCATGGCCGGAAGTCCCGATGCGCCCGGCCAGTGGTCGCAGGTTGGCCTGGAGGCGGCAACCGTGGCCGGCGCGCTGGACAGCCCCGCTACACTGACGCCGTGCGGTACTGCGCATTCCTTCGCGCAATCAATGTCGGGCGGAACAACCGCGTGACCATGGCCGACCTGCGCGAGCTGTGCGCCGGGCTCGGGTTCGACAACGTGGGCACTTACTTGCAGTCGGGAAACCTGGTGTTCGATGCGGATGCGCCGGCCGGGCAGGTCACCCGTGTGCTTGAGGAAGCGCTCAGCAGGCGGGGGCTGGAGCGCACCTACCCGGTGGTCCGGGAACACGCGGAACTCCATGCACTAACCCGGCTGCGGCCGTTTGGCGGCTTCGACGAGGAGCGCTACCGCCGCTACGTGACCCTCTTCCGCGACCCGCTGCCGGACGGAGCGAGCAGTTTTATCTCGGGGCGCGGTTTCGAGATCGCCGGTGCCCGGGAACGCGAGGTGTTCTGGGTGGTGGAGGCAGGCCAGGAGCGCGGGGTCGACGCCGGGGCGCTGCTCGAACGGAAGCTGGGCGCACCCGGCACTACCCGCTACTGGCATGTGGTTGAGGCGGTCGCGGGGCTGGCGGCCGGCCCGGAGGAAGATCCAGTACGGGGCGGCTGACGCTCAGACCGGCTCGAGCGAGCGGTGGGGCGGTGACGGCAGCTCGACGCGGATGGTGTCGCCCGGCCGCACCTCTCCGCCGCTGAGGACGATCGCCATGACCCCGGCTTTACGCACGAGATTGCCGGCGGCGTCGCGGTCGAGGACGGCAGCCATCAGGCCGGGCTGGAAGCCGTCGAGTTGGGCGCAGGGATTGCGCAGGCCGGTCACCTCGACCACCGCCGAATCGCCGAGCCGGAGCCGGGTGCCCGCCGGCAGGCCGAGCAGGTCGACTCCACGGGTCGTGATGTTCTCGCCCATGTCGCCGGGGCCGACGTTGAACCCGGCGGGGCGCAGCTCATCCAGGAGTTCGGCGTGGACGAGGTGGACCTGGCGGAGGTTCGGTTGATTTGGGTCGCGGGCGACGCGGGAACGATGTTTCACGGTCTCGCCCAGGTGCGCGTCACCCTCGACGCCGAGGCCCGCGATCAGACGGATGCTGCCGGCGTTGGGTTTGCTGAAGGTGTGACTCCCGCTGCAACTCACGGCGACAACGGTGGCATCGCTGGTCATGGCTCGATTGTAGTGAAGACGGTCACTCCAGGCCGGCGCAGGAGCGGCAGAGCGGACCGTCGGGCCCCGGGACGTCGCGGGCGTCGATGACTTCCTCGCCGCAGGAGGCGCATTCGACCCGGCGTTGCGGCTTGCCGGGCAGGTCGAACTCGCCCTGCTCCCAGGCGACCGGCGCGACTGAGAAGAGCGTTTCGGGCAGCAGTTCGATGTAGGCGCGGAGCTGGGCATCGTGGCGGTCCATGTCCGGGTAGCGCTGTTCGGCGATGGTGCGGGTGCCGCTGCGGGCCGCAACGCGGATCGCCCGGCCGGTGCTCGCATCGAGGAAGCGCGCCGCGAGCTTGCCGTGGTCGATGACGCGGAAGGTGCGCTTGCCGACTCGGCAGCCCGTCACCGCCTGGATGGCATCGGCGGCGCAGCGGTCACTCTCGACGGCGACGGAGAGCCGCTTCTGGCGATCGGGGAGTGCGAGCCCGAGTTCCTGGCCCGCGAGGAGGGCGAGCCGGGTGCCGAGGACCACGCCGGGGCAGCCGCGCCCACCGTGGAACGCGAGCGCGGTCCGGAGGGAGCGGTCGAGATCGCGGTCGGCGGGAAGCAGTGCGAGCAGCGATGGGACGAACGAGGCAGAGGCGGCCTCGATGGTCTCCAGGTCCCAGCTGCCGATCACGGGCGCGGCCTGCGATGGATCGAGAAGGCGCGAGAGGATGGTCGGATAGGGTTCGGGCTCGTGAGTCTCCAGCAGGACGATATCGGCATCGCCGGGGACGTGGGCCAGGAGGTCGGCCGCGGTACCCTCACCCGCGGGCAGCGTGACCTGCAGACGGTCGGTGGCACGGAGCACCATGGCGGCGGGCCCGTTGGCCCAAATGCGGCCGGAACTCTTTTCGGGCAGGTCGAGCAGGTGGTGGGTGCGCTTCAGGTAGGCGGCCCTCACGCCGCGTTCGGCGAGCGCGCCGATGAGCAACTGGCACATGGTGGTCTTGCCCGAGCGCGAGGGGCCGCGGACACAGACGACCTGAGGGCCGATGAGACGGCGGAGATCGGCGGCGTTGACGGCGCGGCCGTCGGAGTCGTGGGGCACGGTTCCGGTCATGGCCCTGCGAATGGTAGCCGAGCGCGTGCTCCCGGGATATGCGCGGGGTCAGGTCGACGGCCGCGCAGGCCACGGCCCGGCGGCAACCAAACTGGCGTTCCTGGCGGGGTGCTGGCACCATACCGCGACTGATGAGTGGCGCCAGTGCATCCCGCGTGACTCGAGTGGGAGAGATTACGGTCGTGGCGCTGCCCGACGGGGCAGCCGACCTCCCCGGCTGGCCGATGGCGGCCGAACTCGCGCCGAACGACCCGGTGGATTGGGCAGCCTATGCCGCACGGAACCCGGGAGGCTTCCACGGGCCGGAGCACCAGTGGCGGATCCACAACACCTGCTTCGCGGTCATCTCGGCCGGGGAAACCACGCTGGTGGACTGCGGAGTAGGTGCAGGCCCCTATCCCTGGTACGCCGGGTTGCGCGGCGAGCTGCCAGCCTCGCTCGAAGCAGCGGGCCTCGCTCCCGCAGACATCGACCGGGTGTTCCTGACCCACGCCCACCCGGACCACGTCGGCTGGACCTTCGACGAGGGGCGGGGGGCGCCGCGGTTCCCGAACGCGCGCTACGTGCTCCATCGCCGAGACTGGGACGAGTTCGCCGGCCGGTCGCCGGTGCCGAAGCACTTCACGCGGTTCGTGGAGCCGCTCCTACGTGCCGGGGTCCTGGACATGCTCGATGGGGAGCGGGATGTCGCGCCGGGCGTAACTGCGATCGAGACCCCCGGGCACACGCCCGGACACATGAGCCTCATCATCCGTTCGCGAGGCGAGGGGATGGTGATCTCCGGAGACGTGCTGAACAGTCCGATGTATGTGTCCGAACCCGGGCGGCCATTCGGACCTGACCTGGACCAGCAGGCGGCCATCCGGACACGGGTGGCGCTGGTGGAGCGGACCGAGGCGGAGGGCTGGCGAGTCGCGGCGGCGCACTTCCCGGAGCCGGGGTTTGGTGCCGTGGTCCGGGTGGAAGGGAAGCGGTGGTTCGCGGCGTCCTGAAGGCGTTGCGATCTGATCAACGGGGCGGTCCGGCGCCCGCGGAACGAAAGAGCGTTAGCGGTTAGCGGTTCGCGGCTGCAGGCGCCTGGACTGACTGGCGCCACTGCTCGCGCTGGTCTTTGTTGGAGCCGATCGACCTGGCGGGTGTCCACTGGAAGTCGAGGAACCCGCTGTAATAGTTGGTGATGAACGTGAGGTGATCGAGAGTGTCGGTTTCGACAATCATGACGTTGGGCAACCCCTGGGGGGAGGCCCCGAGGGAGCCGTAGGAACCGACGATGGAGCACCCGGCCGGCAGCCGGAGTGGCAGATCGACCACGAGCTGTAAGAACCGGGGATCGATCGAG
>CAUJEQ010000189.1 GCA_963169135.1 Chloroflexota bacterium | reverse complement strand
GAATGAGTGGGTGATCGCGTATTGCAGGTTCGGCCGCTCGTACTGCATGGCCGCCGGGAGCAGGATGTCGGCCTGGAGCGCCGTCGCGCTCATGCGGTTTTCCACGACCACGATCTTTTCCAGCTTCGGCCAGAGGTTCTCAACGAGCGTGTCCGAACCGCCGCGCTGGCGCCGGATCGGGTTGGTGGCCACGATGAACAGCACCTGCGGGTCGGTCGAGGGACCAGGCTTCACCAGGCCGCCCCACCAGCCCCGGCGGGTCGCATCCGAGACGAAGTCCTCGAACGAACGCCCCATGGTCTCGTCGGACCATTCCTTGCGATTCCAGGTGTCCTTGTAGCCGCAGTGGTAGAAGTGGAAGAACGCGGGCGGGCTCGCAGTCCCGGCCGCCACACCGCGTTGAAGGAGCTCGTAGCCGAGGATCTCGTCCGAGGCCTCCGGGTCGTGCGACCGCAACGCTTCAAGTGCGCCATCCAGGCCGTCCATTACGCGGATGGTCTCCGCCACGCCCCGCTTCTGCTTCATGCCGAAGAGCATGTAGCCGTCGAGGCCGGCGAGTGCGAGGCCCTGGATGCCGGTGCCCGGGCGGCCCCAGTTGCCGGTGAGGGCCAGCAGGAGGCACATCGCCCGCTCCATCAGGTCGCCGTGGTAGTACTTCGGCGTGTTGAAGCCTTCGATGATCTTGGTCTTTTTACGGGCCACGTCCCGGGCCAGGCTGCGGATGACCTCGGGGTTCATCCCGCAGATCTCCCCGGCTGCCTCCGGCGTGTACTCCTTGAGCCGCTCGCGCAGGATCTCCCACACCGTCGTGAGCTCGAGCGCGCTCCCGTCAGTGCCGGTGCCGGTGTACGAACCCTCGAGCGCCGGGACCGACTCTTCGAGTTCCAGCGTCCCGCGAGGCGCGAAGTCGATTTCGCCTTTCGCCTCGTCCCACCAGAAGAACTGATCCTCGCGTTCGCCGCTCATGAACTCGGGCCCGCGCAGGAAGCGCCGGGTGGCCTTGTGCACCAGCAACGGGAGGTCCGTCTGCGACTGGACGAAGGCCTTGTCGTACAGCCCTTCTTCGATGATGACGTGGCACATTGCCAGCGCAAACGCCGCGTCGGTCGCCGGCCGAATCGGGACGAACGACTCTGCCATCAGCGCCGAAGGGCTGTAATCCGGTGCGATGCACACGACCTGCGACCCGTGATAGCGCGCCTCCGTGATGAAGTGCGCGTACGGGATCGACGTGTATGACGGATTCGAGTGCCAGATGAGGATGAGTTCGGAGTGGAACGTGTCGTCCACGGAGCTGGCGCACGAGAACTTGCCGAACGTGATGTGGTGTCCTGCCGGAAAGTCGTTGATGAGGCCGTTCGCATCGAGCGTGGTCGCGCCCAGGAGTCCGGCGAAGCGCAGGTAGGCGGCCTGTGTCAGCAGGCCGCCCTCCACCGTCTCTTCGAAGACGATGGATTCTGGCCCCTCGAAGTCGATCGCTTCGATGAGCGCGTCGGCCACCTCGGTGAGCGCTTCATCCCAGGAGATGCGCTCCCACTCGCCCGATCCCCGCTCTCCCTTGCGCCGCATGGGATACAAAAGCCGGTCGGGTGAATCGAGTTGCACGCTCCACGCGCTGCCCTTCTGGCAGCTCATTGGATTCATATCCGGCACACCGTCTTCAATTTGCTTGTAGACGGCCGCCGGCTCTTCGAACAGGATCTTCCCATCGCGCGAGTACACCCGGTAGGGACACGTCGCCAGGCAGTTGAGACAGTGTGTGCCGAACGTGGCGCGCTCCCAGCTCCAGCGCTGGCGGTATTGGGAAGCTGTAGTGGGGTTCATGGCTTCACCTTTTGCGGGGTTCCGGGCGCCCTTAACCGGCAAGGGCGCCCGCGACGTAGTTGGCGTCAGCGGCGACGAACCCCCCGGTGGTGGCGGTCACCCACTCCCAGTAGGGCCAGGTGCCCGCGGACTTCGTCTTCTCGACGAGCTTCGGAACCCACGTGCTCAGCTGGCGCTCAAGGAAGTCGTGCTGCGCTCGCCGGTACGACGTCTGCAGCCGCGGCGAAGACGAGACTGCTTCCTTGAAGGTCAGGTACTTCATGAACTCGAGCTCGGTCGCCAGGTGGTCGGCCGGCCGCGGGTCCTCGGCCGACGTGGTCAGGCCGAAGTATTCATAGAAACGCACGACTTCTTCCAGGCGCTGCATCCGGTCGCCCGCATAGGCGCCGCCATAGAGAGAGGCGGCCGGGCCGCTCCCGTTGCCGATTTCGAACACGCGCAGGAACTCCGCCTGGAAGTCCTCCTGGCTCACCGAGCTATCGACGCTTGCGCCGCCGAAGTCGAACGAAAACCCGAGAAGCTTGCCCGCATCCGTCAGCTCCTTGCCCCACGTTCCTGCGACCGCGCCCTCATAGATGTCCCGATCCGGCACCGAGGTCAGCCGCGCGAGCAGCTGATAGACCCCGGTGCGGGCGGTTACTTCGTTATCCGGGAGTTCCGTCTCCGGCATCTGGCCGCCATCGACCTGCAGGCCGGCGAGCGAATAGACGAACATGGCTTACCCCCTAATGACCGTTGCCGTTGGGCGTGAGGGTGGCCGGGTCGACCGTGAACGGGCCGAGGAGTTCCTGCCACTTGTAGGCGATGAGGGTGCTCAGCATCTCGGAGGAGCCGCCGTTGCGGACGCTGTCCATTTCGCTCTTCAAAAGGTCGAGTGCGCTGTGCACGCCCGGCCCGAAGAGCGACTCGAGGTAGTCCGGCGGGATGCGCGGGTTCTCGTAGTCGATGCTCATGTCTTCCTTAAGCGGGTACGGAGAAAGCGGCGGGACGTAGAACACGTTCGGGCCTGTGCCGGCTTCCGCATGCAGCGGGAGCGCGACTTTCCAGGTCTTCACGAGTTTGTGGACCGGGCTGTCCTCGTCATCGAGGTAGCCAATGAAGACAGCCCGGCCCGGACACTGCCGAACGCAGGCAGGTGCCACTCCCGCTTCTACCCGGGGGAAACAGCCAATGCACTGTTGCGCGACATGGCGGTCGTAGTTGTAGTAGACCTTCTTGTACGGGCAGGCCTCCATGCAGAAGCGGTCACCCATGCAGACCTCTTCGTCGCGCAGAACAAGGCCGTTCTCGCCCTTGGAAAGCGCGCCCGTCGGGCAGGCCGTCATGCACACCGGGTTCGTGCAGTGGTTGCACATGCGGGGCATGTAGAAGTAGTAGGAGTTGGGCCATTCGCCAGCGCCCTGGTCCTCGTCCCAGTTCATCGCCCAGCGGTCTTCGCGGGGCGCCTGGGGCTCGAGGTGGGCCTTGCCGCCGGTTCCTCCGTAGAAAACCTCGTGGTAGTTGAAGTCGAAGCCCCCGCCGAACTCCTCACGGGTTGGCTGGTGGCCAGGGATGGGCTTGCCGGTGACGGTGTCGAACCCGCCGCCCATGGTCTCCCACGCTTTCGGCGTCCCAAGGCCCGGCTGCGTGTTGACCGACATCCACCACTGGTGCTTCTCGCCTTCGTCCCGCGTCCACAAGACCTTGCATGCTACCGAGCAGGTCTGGCAGCCAATGCACTTGTTCAGGTCATAGACCCAGGCGAGCTGGCGGACCGTTGTTTCAGTTGTCGCGGCCATCTGTGTCTCCTTACTCCGATTCCAGGGGGAGCCACTCGCGGCTCACTGCGGCCAGACCGGCCCGTTCGTCGTTCGAACCGTTCCACACGGCCAGGGCAACTTTTCCCTTGGCGCTAATCCCCGCGGGACCACTCAGCACCACGCTCCAGCGGCCGTCGGCCAGCACACCGGTCGCGCTCAGGCCGGCGGCATCTTCCTTGCGGAACACCCCTGGCCCATGCGAAACCAGGTTGAGCGGCGCAGGTCGGCCGTTCTCCCAGAACCAGAGTGCCAACGGCTTCGTGTCGTCGCCCAGCGTCGCCAGCACGCCGCTCCCGTTGGTCGGGAAGATGGCACTGACTGCGTCCTGGAACTCCCCGTTGGGCTTCGGGTCGTCCGCCCACTCCACACGGATGTAGAGCCGGTCGCCGTCGCTTGCGGCCTTCACCGCGGCCTCGGCCGTTTGGCCATAGTCCCGGTCCTTCCAGGCCTCGCGGATGTACTCCGTCGGCTGCACTTCCAGTGCCACCGGCGCGAGCGGGATCTGTACCGGGGCCACGGCCCCCCATTCGGCCGATGCCGGGTCGGCCAGCTTTCCGGCGAGTTTGGCGACTTTCACTGCTCTACCTCTGCTTTTTCGAAGTCACAACGGGTCCAGCGTTCGGCCGGAACCGGCTGCCATTCGGCACCGAGATGGCTCAGGTGGCCGTAACCGCCCGCGAACCCAATCCACTTCACCATCCCGGGCTCGATCTCGTTCGCTCCGTCCCAATCCTGGTACTGGAATCCGGCCCAGCCGTTGTACGAGATCAGCTGTCCGGGCTTCACGTTGGGCGCCACGCGCGCCCGGGTCTTGAACGAACTCACATCGTTGTAGATGCGGACGAGGTCGCCGTCCTTCACGCCCCGCGCCGCTGCGTCGTCCGGATTCACCACCACATCGGGTTCTCCGCGGTGGGTGCCGAGGATCACCCAGTTCCCCTGGTTCATCGTGTGGATGCTCCAGCGGTTGTGGCCCGAAGTCATGCCGATCGGATACTCGCCGCCCATGTTCGGGTTCGGCTTGTACGTCGGCAGTTCTTCGTGCGCCTCCAGGAACCATTCATGGTCGATGTAGAACTGCGCGCGACGCGAATACGTCGGGAACGGCGAGCCGCTCTCCGTGTTGTCGCGGAACGGCACGTGCGTCTCGTTCGGCTTGATTGGCGATGCCTGGGCCAGCGCCATCGGCGAAAGCCCCCAGTCGATGAAGCGCACATGGCCCTTTTCTCGCATGGTCCGCAGGTTCGTGCCCATCGGCAGCGTGCCCGCCAGGGCCGAATCGCGGATCTGCTCATCAGCCAGGCGGTCCTCATCCAGGAGGAAGCCCTTCATCGAGTAGGCGTCAGGAAGGGCTGCGTACCGGCGAGTCTGGCCCTTGGTGTCCTGGTAGCCGGTGACGCCGCGTTCCTTCGCTCGTTCAGCGATTTTCAGGAACAACGCGTAGTAGATC
This sequence comes from Chloroflexota bacterium, assembly GCA_963169135.1. GTDB lineage: Bacteria > Chloroflexota > Dehalococcoidia > Tepidiformales > Tepidiformaceae > Amarobacter. The sequence continues at coordinate 11,046 of CAUJEQ010000189.1, read as the reverse complement.
TGCCACTCGTTCCGCGCCTCGCCGGCCGGCTCGGCCGCCTTGTCGCTGAACGTCAGGTTCATCAGGTGGGGCGTCGGGATATGGAAGCCCACCTTCTCGTAATGCTGGGCCGCCGGCAGGATGTAGTCGCTGTAGAGACCCGTCTGACTGATCCGGAAGTCGATCGAGACAATCAGATCGAGTTTCGGCCAGAGCGTCGGTAGGAGCGCGGTCTTCCCGCCGCGTGTGCGCCGGAGCATGTTCCCGCCGCACTCTATGAGGACCTTGGGGGGCTCTTCCGGACGGGGGTGGTCCATGTCCTTCCACCAACCCTTGGAGATCGCTTCGTTGAAGTACTCGTCGAAAGAGCGAGGAAGCGATTCGTCCCCCCACCCGGGCGTGTTCCATCGCTTGTCATAGCCGGCCTGCCAGTACCACCAGAATGCCGGCGGCGAGGATGTCGAGTCGTTCGGCGACCCGTCATCTTCCCGCTCACTCACCGCGCCCCCGAGCCCGCCCATCATGCCGCCCGCCGTGCGCTGGAACTTCGATGAGATTTGGCCCAGCCGCTTTACGGCGATCTCCGTCGTCATCGTCGGGTCGGTCTTCTTGAACGCTGCGATCCCGGCATCGCGCCCGGCCAGGACGATCTCGGTGTTGGCGGCACCGGGGCCCGGCTTGTTCACCGCGATGAAGGCGCCGTCATGCATGCCCGAGGCCCAGCAGCGGATACCAGTGCCTTTCTTGCCCCAGTTCCCGCTGACCGCGAGAAGGAGCGCCTGGGCCCGTTCGATCAGGTCCCCGTGGTAGAACTTGCAGGCGTTGTAGCCAAGCATGATGTTCGTCTTGCGTGTCGCCACCTTGCGCGCGATGTTGCGCACGACTTCGGGGTGGACACCCGTGATGGCCTGCTGCATCTCGGGCGTGAACTCGGCATTCAGCTTCTCCCGGAGGAGCGCACAGGCCGGCCGCACCTGTACGGTCGTGCCATCGGCCAGCTTCACGTCGTAGGTGCCCTCGAGCGCGATTTCCACGCCTTTCAGGAACACATTCCCGCGGTCGGCCTTGCGGAGCCCGGTCGCAGGGTCCCACTGGTACATCTGGTCTTCGAGACCGCCGCCCTCGACGTCCGTCTGACGCAGATACCGTCCCGTGTCGGTGCGGACAAGGAACCCGAGGTCCGTTTGCTCGCGGATGAACTTCCAGTGCGCCAGGTCCTCTTCGAAGATCACCTGCACGAGGGCCAGCCCGAACGCCGCATCCGTGCCGCCGTTGATCGGCACCTGCATGTCCGCGTGGAGGTGGGACGGGTTCACGTCGGGCGAGATGTTGATGACCTCGGCGCCGTTGTACCGGGCCTCAGCGATGAAGTGGTAGAACGGGATGCGGGTGTAGATCGGGTTCATGTGCCAGATCATCACCACTTCGGAGTGGAACCAGTCGTCGGCCGACGAAACGGCGCTGAAGCGCCCGAACGTTTCGTAGAGGCCGATCGAGAAGTCGTTGATCGAGCCGTTTAGATCGAGCCCGTGCCCACCGAGCACGCTGAAGAATTTGTTCGTTGGGATGACGGTCGCCATTTCCGGCGTGCCTTCGTGTGCGATCGCCTGGGGTCCGCCGGCCTGGATCGCATCGATCATCTTGTCTGCGATGTCGCCGAGCGCCTCATCCCAGGTGACCCGGTTCCAGCGCCCCTCACCCCGCTCGCCGACCCGCTTGAGCGGGTAGAGCACCCGGTCCGGCCCGTAGAGCGACTGACTCCACGAGGCGCCTTTCTGGCAGCCCATCGGGTTGAAGTCCGGGACTCCTTCCTCGATCGTCTGGAACGAACCGGATTGCTCTTCCCGCCACACCAGCCCGTCTTTTACATAGACGCGCATGGGGCAGTTGCCGGGATAGCAGTCGACGCAGTGCGTTCCCCAATAGACAGCGTCCCATTCCCATTTCTTGCGATAGAGATCCTGGGCGCTCGTATAGATTCGTTCGGACTCTGCTGCGACCTTCATGTCCGGGATAGTGACTCTGGGCCATTGAGCCGGGTTATGACTGTGGTCATATCCGCCTATTGGCATGAAAAAGGGGGTGCCCGAAGGCACCCCCAGGGGTTTCCCGCGGCGGGATGAGCTACCCCACTTTGGCTATCCCGACGCGGGTGCTGCGCATAACGGGCGACGGCTGCCACTGCGTCACCCAGAAGCGCAGGTGTCCATAGCCGCCCGCCAGGTGAAGCCACTTGATCATGCCTGGCTCAACGTCGTTGGGGCCGGCCCAGTTCGGGAACTGGTACGGGTCCCACCCGTTGTACATAATGACCTGGCCGGGGTGGGCGCTCGACGCGAGGAGCACAGGCACCTGGAACTCGCCCATGTCGTTGTAGACGCGCACCATGTCGTTGTCCTTGATGCCATTGTTCTTGGCATCGATGGTGTTCATGACGAGGTGCGGCGTGCCACGGTGTGTATCCAGCATGAGCTGGGTGGCGTTGTTGTTGGAGTGGATGCTCCAGCGGTTGTGGCCGCTGGTGATCTGGAAGTCGTAGTCACCGCCCATGGCAGGCGGCGCCTTGTAGCGGGGCAGGTGTTCGTCCGCGTCGATGAACCAGGGATGCTCAATGAGGAACTGGGCCCTTCGCGAAAGCGTCGGGTACGGCTCTCCGTCCTCGACGTGCTCGCGGAACGGGACGAACGTCTCGTTTGGCTTCGGTTCGGTAGCCTGGGCGATCATGCGCGGGTTAATGCCCTTGCCCTGCCATCGGTAGAAGCCTTTCTGGCGGATGTCTTCGAGGCTCGCATTGGCCGGGATGGTGCCGGTCACGGCGCTGTCCCGGAGCATTTCGTCCGCGAGCACCTCTTCATTGGTGTACATCCCGTGCTTCGTGAAATTGTCGTGGGCGTTGGCCGGGTCGCGCTGCACGCCGCGAGCGTCGAGGTAGGGCTTGATGCCACGGGCGCGGGCCCGTTCCTGCATCTTCTCCGCCAGCCGCCGGTAGGCTTCCCACTCGTCCACACACTCCCCCGGGGCCTCGACGGCCTTATCGGAGAAGGTGAGGTGCATCACGTGAGTGCTCGGGATGCCGAAGCCGATCTTCTCGTACCACTGGGAGCAGGGGAGGATGTAGTCGCTGAAGAGCGCGGTTGTGCTCATCCGGACTTCCAGGGTGACGACGCAGGTAAGCTGGGGCCAGAGCTTTTCGAGGAGCATCTTGCTGCCGCCCCGGGTGCGCCGAAGGACATTGCCACCCATCTCGATGATGACCCGGGTTGGGTGCTCTTTCCGGGGGACGTCGGCGCCGCTCCACCAACCGCTCTCGGTCGCTTCCTTGAAGTACTCGGGGAATGACTTGCTCATGCTGGGGTCGTGCCACTCGCGCCGGTCCCAGGTTTCCTTGTACCCCGCATGGTGGTACCACCAGAAGACTGGCGGAACGAGACCCGCGGGGGACTGGCGGGACTGTTCGACTGCCACGATCAGTGGTGTCAGTGAGGGATCCGCATCGATGCGCATCTGGACGAGCCGGTCGCGCATGTCGAGGAGGGCCGCGACTTCATCCGGTCCCCGCTTGCTCTTCATCATGACCGTGGCCGAGCCATCGAACAGGCCCGCGAGCCATGCCCGCACGCCGGTGCCCTGGCGTCCCCAGTTACCCGTGAGCGCAAGGAGGAGGAGCTGGGCGCGCTCCATGAGGTCGCCGTGATAGTGCTTGCCCATGCCGCCCAGGGCCGACAGGATGCCGGTCTTCTTCACCGCGATTTTCCGGGCGAGGAGGCGGATCGTCTCCGGGTCCACGCCGGTGATCGGACGGACCGCCTCCGGAGTGTACTCCGCGAGACGCACCTTCATCAGTTCGAAGACGGTCGTCACTGTCACGGGGCCTGACTTGGTTTCGACGGTGAATTCACCTTCGAGGGCTGGTTCGACGTCGCCCCACTGGAGCTTCCGGCGGGGTGCCGGCGCGAGCTTTCCTGTCTTCGCATCCCACGCGAACAGTTGCTCATCGGCACCGCCCTCGGGCATGTCCGAGGCCCGCAGGTAGCGGTTGGTCGCCTTGTTCACGAGGAGCGGGAGGTCTGTCTGCTCGCTCACGAATGCCGTATTGATCAGCCCTTCTTCAACCACGACCTGAGCCATGGCGAGTGCAAGGGCGGCGTCGGTCCCCACATGGACTGGCACGAAGTAGTCGGCGTGGAGGCTCGAGGGCGAGAAGTCGGGAGCGATGACGACCACTTCGGTGCCCTTGTAACGGGCCTCGTTGACGAAGTGGACATGGGGGATGCGCGTGTAGTTCGGGTTCCCCGCCCAGATGATGAACACTTCGGCATGGAACCAGTCGTCGACGCTGCTCACGGGGTCGAACGTCCCATAGGTGAGGTAGTAGCCGGGGGCAAAGTCGTTCATTTCGGCGTTGACATCGGTGGTCAGGCCGCCGAAGGACCCGAGGAACGAGCCGCGGCCGGTCACCGACGCGGGCGGCGTGTTGCAGCCAGAAGGAGCGATGACGGATTCGCCGCCGACTTCCTCGACTGCATCCAGGATCTTGTCAGCGATCTCGGTGGTAGCCTGGTCCCAGGAGATACGTTCCCAGCTGGCGGAGCCTCGTTCACCGACCCGCTTCAACGGGTAGAGCACGCGCTCATCTCCCTGTGCCATGCGCGACCAGGCGACGCCCTTCTGGCATCCCATGGGGTTCATGTCCGGCACGCCGGGTTCGTAGGTAGGGAAGACGGCGGCGGATTCTTCGCGAACTACCTTGCCGTCCTTCACGTATACCCGCATCGGGCAGTTGCCCGGATAGCAGTCGATGCAATGGGACGCCCACCGTACCTCGTCCCAATCCCAGAGTTTGCGGTACTGACCGCCGGCGGATGTCTGACGTTCGAGTTCGGGTGCGGTCATCAAAACCTCTCCTTATGGTGTGCCCCGGGCAATGCCGGCGGCTGATGTCCCAGGAAGAGGGGCCGGGGCCCTGGGACGGAAATGGAGTTCACCTGATCCTGGACGGCAGGACGTGGTCAGGGCCCCGGTTAGCGAAAATCTGGCAGCTCATATCCGGCTCCCGGTATGACAGCCGTCATATGCCCCCGAGGTCAGTAGCCTCCCTTTCCGGCCCCCCGCATCCGGGGATCGAGTACGTCGCGGAGCGCGTCCCCCGCCAGGTTGAATCCAAGCACGGTCAGGGTGATCGCCCCGCCCGCGACCAACGACATGGTGTACGACGCCGGGAAGAGCTTCCTCCCCTCGTTCACCATCTTGCCCCACGAGATCGCCGCCGGGTCACCGAAGCCGATGAAGGCCAACGAAGCCTCGGCCACGATGTACGAACCAATGGAGATCGTGAAGATCACGATCGTCGGAGCCATGATGTTCGGGAGGATGTGGCGAACCATCACCCGCGCGTCCGTTGCCCCAACCACGCGCGCCGCCTCGATGTAGAGCTCGGCCCTGGTTCGTAAGACGGCGCTGCGCACCACGCGGATCACCGCTGCGATCCCCACGATCCCCAACGCCAGCGTCATGTGGTACTTGTTCGCGTTCTCTACAACCTGCAGGAACAGCAGAAGCAGGATGAGCGCCGGGAAGGCTTGCAGCGTGTCGGTGACGCGCTGGATAACCATATCCACCGCCCCGCCGAAATAGGCGCTGATCGTCCCCAGGAGGGTGCCCAGTGCTATCGCGATGAGCGCCGCGCCCACTCCGACCAGGAGTGATAGCTGGGCCCCCCAGACCATCCGCGCATACACGTCCCGCCCTGCCGTGTCGGTCCCCAGCCAGTGATCGGCCGAGACCCCGCCCACCGCGGCGACCACGGTCTTCTCGAACTTCTCCGGGGGGTACTGGAAGCGGATGCTGCGGTCGGTGAGCGACTTCTCGGCCAACTCCGCGTCGTATGCCGGGTTGTCGATCACAAACACCTGATCCGGCTCGTAGCGCTGGATGAACGGCGCGAGGAACGCCACCAGGACCACGAAACCGATGAGGATCACGCCAAAGCCGCCCAGCGGCTTTTGCACGATGAAGTTCTTCAACGCACGGAGGCCGCGCACTGGCGCGATGGGCTGGCGTGGCGGCCGGAAGTATTGCTCCTCCAGCCGGGCTATTTTCTGCGTCGTCATCGTGGGGCCCCTATGACAGCCGGATGCGGGGGTCGACCCAGCCGTACAGCAGGTCCACCGCCAGGTTTACGAAGACCACGAAGGTGGCAATGATGAGGACAAAAGCCTGGACGACCGGCACGTCGCGCTCGGTGATCGCCGTCAGGATCCGGTTGCCGACCCCGGGTATGTTGAACAGGTACTCGAAAACGACGTTGCCGCTCAGCAGCCCTGCCACCGTCAAGCCGATGGCTGTCAGGACGGGGATCATCGCGTTCTTCATGGCATGCCGTACCACCACAACCCGTTCCCGGAGCCCCTTCGCCCAGGCCGTCCGGATGTAGTCCTGGCGCAGCACTTCGAGCATCTGCGAACGCGTGAGCCGCATGATGCCGGCGCCCGAAGCGAACCCGCCTGCCAGTGCCGGCAGGATAAAGAGCTGCAGGCTCCGCACCGGGTCCTCCCAGATTAATGGTGAGTTGAACAGGTCGATCGTCCACAGCTCGAAACGCACCACCAGCAACAGGAGCATCGTCCCGATCCAGAAGTTCGGCGCCGCCACCCCCAGGATCGCCGTCAGCCGGAGCACATAGTCGACGATCGAGTCCTGTCGCAGCGCCGAGATGATGCCGATCGGCACGCTGGTCGCCAGTGCCACGACGAGCATCATGAGCGAGAGCTGGAGCGTGTACGGCACACCTCGCTTGAACTCCGACAACGCAGGCTGCCGCGAGCGGTAGGACTCACCAAGGTCGCCTCGCACCGTGTTCCAGAGATACTTCACGTATCGCTCGGCCACGGGTTTGTCGATCCCGAGGTCTTTCTTGATCTGCGCGATCTGGGCGGTTGTGTCTTCGCCACCCGCCGGATTCTGTTGGGCAATCCGGCGGGCAACGAAGTCACCGGGAAGGACGTTCGTGGCGAAAAAGACCAGCGTCGCGATCAACCAGATGACCGGGATATTGATCAGCGTCCTGCGGAGCGCATATGCCCCCATTAGCTTGGCCGTCCCTGGTAGGTGGGGTCGTCGGGGTCGATCCAGTTGTACATCGCACCAAGGTGCGCGGTGCTGAACGGAGCCGACTCGGCGGTGTGGTAGTAGTTCCAGATGAGCGTATTAGTGATCTGGAGGTGCGAGTATATGCGGCCTCCGCCATACGCCTTCAACAACATGCGCTCGACTTCCCGAGTCATGTCCTTGCGCTTTTCGATGTCCAGCTCAACACCCACCTTGGCAAGCAGGTCGTCCATGCCATCGATCTTGACTTCGAACTGCTTGTTGAGCGTCGATGTCGAGCTGTAGTTGCTCATCAGGAAAGCGGTCGGCTCGGGATCGAGCACTTCCGTGTCCCATCCATACCAGAGGTTCGCGTTCCCGGAGCCGTACTTCTGCTGGACGATCTTCGACGTGATCGTCGAGTACGGTTCGACCTTCGCCTTGAACTGGCTCGTGCCCAGGTTCTTGTTGAGCATGGCCGTGAGGATTGCGCTCGCCTGGTAGACACCCTCGAAGATGTCGGGCACGTCGATGGTGACGTCACCGAGGGCGGGGCCGCCTCCGGCTTCCCACATCTTCCTGGCTTCAGCGATGTCCTTGTCCACATCCTGGAAGTAGCCCGGGAACTCGATCAACTCCTTTTCGCTGAGGCCGAATGCGCCCTGGCTGGGCGGGATCGATCCGGAGATCGCTCCGCGTCCGCCGTGGAACTGCTGGATGAGCTGCCGGCGGTCGATCCCGCGGAAGTACGCGCCGATGAGGTTCGGATTGTTCCAGGGCGCCGCTCCTCCGTAGTAGGAACCGGCAATGATCGGGTTCGCGGAGAAGTTCGTCGATTCGCGGACCTTCCCCTGGAACCGTTCTCGCATTTCGGCGAGCACCTGGACGTTCGGGGGTCCGTAGGATTCTATCTGCTTCTGCTCGAACGCGGCCTGGGCGGCCTGCGGGTCGGTGAACAGCGGCACCTCCTGGATCCCGTCCAGGTACGAGGTCCCCGTGAACTTATCGAACCGCTGGTACTTCGCGCGGCCCTCCGAGGCGAACTCAACCAGCACCATCGGGCCGCTCCCGATGATCATCTTCTGGTCGAAGTTCGCGTAGTCCTTCTCGAACGCCTCGATCGCCTCGGGGGCGCCAATGCCCTCGTATGACTGGGCCAGGAGGTTCAGGAAAAGCGGCGAAGGCTTGGCCAGCTTGATCTGGATCGTCTCCGCATCCGCCACAGTGACCGAATCGACGACCTGGTATTCGCCCTTGCGGTAGAAGTTGGGGTCCTCTGTGCCGTCGAGCCGCTTCCCGGCCTTGTTCCGCTCGATGTGGTACTTGATGTCCTCGGCCTTCGTCTGGCGGCCGTTCACCGGGGCTTTGTCGTGGAAGAAGTTGTTCTTCCGGAGCTTCAGTACCACCGTCTGGGGGTCGGGCTGCTCCCACGATTCGGCAAAGCCGCCAGCCAGGATCCCGTTCTTAAAGCTGTCCCAGAAGATCGCGCGCTGCATGGTCCGGCCGATGATGGTCGCGACCGGTGTGAAGCGGCTCCTGCTGTGGTCGAACGAGTCGTAGGTGGCATTCGAGCTGCTGCCCCGGGTAACTCCGCCCTTCTTCCCCTGCGCGGTCGGCGCCGCGGTCGGAGAACCCGTAGCCGCAGTCGGAGAACCAGCGGCGCCGGACGTCGCTGTTGCTTCCGGCGTTTCGACGGCATCGTCATCGTCATCGCCGCAACCGACTGCGGCGAAAGCCGCCAGGCCGGCCGAAGCGCCTGCCGCTGTACCGACGAACCTCCGCCGGCTCAGTTTCCGCTGCCGAGTTTCCCAGTAATTACTCCGCATAGTCCCCTTCTCACGGGCACCCGGAATCTAGCGGGTGCGCGTGGGGAATCTATAGCTGGGAGCACCGGCCTCTATATGACGCGAATCATATGGCCTCGGCCTCGCACGGAGGCTCGGCCAACAGCGGCGCGAAAACCGAACACTCGAACTGGCAATCCTCGCAGCTCGCAGAGTCGCGTACGTGTTCCATTTCCAGGATCTCGATGACCTGCGATTCGGTCCGGAGCACGCCCCGCTGCTGCATGTCGGACATCACCCTGATGGCCGTTTCCACCGTCACTCCCGAACGATCAGCGATATCCTGCCGCGTCAGCCGGTAGTCGATCCGGAGCACGCCGCCCTGCTTCCGGCCGAACTGGCGTGCAAGCTGCAGCAGCGCACAGCCAATCCTCCCGCGGGCATCCTTCAGCGCCGCGATGGCCGTGGTGATGTCGCGCTGCCGGACTTCCAGGCAGAGCAGATCGATAGCGTTGCGAACGGTCACGGGGTAGAGCTTCCCGAGTTCCTGCAGTAGCCCCCGCGGCACCAGCACCAGCTCCGCATCATCCATGGTGGTCGCCGTCGCCGTGTAGGGCCGCCCGTCCAGGGCAGAACTCAAATCCAGCGCGGCCGTCGGCGCCCGGAATCCCACGACGTGCTGGCGCCCGTCCGCCATCAGGTGATGCAGGCGCACGCGGCCCGCAGTGATCACCCACAGCCCCTTGGACCGCTCGCCCTCTTCGAACACGCGCTTGTGCGCCGGTATCCGGTGCAGCGAGCACTGCGCGGCGATCTCCGCGATCTCCTCGCGGGTGAGCCCCGCAACCAGCGGGAATCGCTGAAGCGCGGCTACCGTGCGATCTTGGGCTTGCGCCGATGGCTCGATAAAACTTCCCGATGCACGCGACATCGTGGCTACCTCTCACGATGATGCTGAGTGGGCGTTGGATGCCTTGATGTGACCTTAGTCACGGCCTCAGCGGGATGCAGCTTCTGTCGTGGGTATGATACATCTCATGTGAACGCTCCGCGATGATGGGCGGATGGCCGAAAGCTTTACATCCCGGCCGGCGCTCCGTCCGCTCGCGCGCCGGGACTTCCGCTTGCTCCTCGCAGGGTCGGCTGTCGTTGGCGTCCTCTTCCCCTTGCATCTCATGACCCAGGTCTTCTGGGTCAGCCAACACTTTCCTGACTCGGCCGTCATCTACTCCAGCATTCTCGCGGCCAGCCGCGGCTCCGGCATGGTCGTGTTCAGCCTCCTGGGCGGCGCCATCGCCGACCGGGCCGATCGCAAGCGCGTGCTCCTGGTCTGCGAGTCGTTGTCGCTCGTGGCCCACGCCGGGATCGCCGTGTTGATGCTGACGGAACCACTCGGTGAAGGAAGCGTCGGCCTCGTTGCGGCCGTCACCTTCCTTGCCGCAGGTATCCAGTCCATCGACACGCCGGCGCGGAGCGCAAGCGTGCCGGCTGCTGCCGGACGGGAGAATATCGCCGCCGCGATCGCGCTCCTCGCGATCTCCAGCCAGGTCACCATGCCGCTCTCCCTGCCTATCGCGGGCATCATGAACCAGCTCTTCCCGCCCGGGGCCGTCTACGCCACGTCCCTCGTCGCCTGGTTGGCGATCATCCCGCTCATCACCATGTTGCGGCTGGACAATCAGCCCCCGCCGGCCGCCCGTGGCAGCACCCTCCGCAGCATCGCCGACGGGCTCGCCTACACCCGCGCCCACCGCCCGATCCTGGCAATCGTCTCGCTCGTCTTCGTTGTTCAGGTCATCGGCATGCCGGTTGCGGCTCCCCTCGGTCCCATGTTTTTCATCGAGGTCCTGGGATTCAACTCGGCCCAGGTCGGACTCATGGGCGCAACCTGGGGTCTTGGGTCGCTTTCCGCCAGCATCATGATCGCCCGCAAGGCTCACCTCGCGCTCCGGGGCGGCTCACTCGCCTTCGTTGCGATCTTCTTTGGGCTCGCGGTCCTCTTGTTCGGCTATTCCCGGTTCATCCCTCTCACGGCCCTTTCCGACTACGGCATGGGGTTCGCGTTCACCAGCACCAGCCTCGTTGCCAGCACCCTCATCCAGCACCTGGTCGCCGATGAGATGCGCGGACGGGTGCTCAGCTTCTTCCCCCTCACGATCGGCATTGCCCAGGCCGCGACCGCCATTGCCGGGCTCGC
>CAUJEQ010000188.1 GCA_963169135.1 Chloroflexota bacterium | reverse complement strand
GGTAGATGGAAGCGTTCGGACCCGGCTCAAGCGGCTACGGCGCGAACTGGAGGGTGCCCGCTAACGCGGGTGTTCGGACGAGTTGAAGAAGAGGTAAGCCGCAATGGCAGTACGTGCTGAAGAGATCGCCTCGATCCTGCGTGAGCAGATCGAGAGCTTCGGGAGCACGGTCACCGCGACCGATGTCGGCTCGGTGATCGAGGCTGGTGACGGCGTGGCCCGCATCCACGGGCTTTCGGGTGCGATGTACTCGGAGCTCCTGGAATTCGCCAACGGCACCATGGGCATCGCCCTCAACCTCGAAGAGGAATCCGTCAGCGCCGTGGTGCTCGGTGAATACGCCGACATCAAGGAAGGCGACGAGGTCCGCTCCACCGGGCGCATCGTCGAGGTGCCCGTCGGCGACGCCCTCATCGGGCGCGTCGTCGACGCTCTCGGGAACCCGATCGATGGGAAAGGCCCCATCCGCACGGACCGCACGCGCCCCATCGAGCGCATCGCGCCCGGCGTGACGCTTCGCAAGAGCGTGAACCAGCCGGTTCAGACGGGCATCAAGTCCATCGACGCGATGTTCCCGATCGGCCGCGGCCAGCGCGAGCTCATCATTGGCGACCGCTCCACCGGCAAGACCGCGATCGCCCTCGATACCATCATCAACCAGAAGGGCGGCGACCTGATCTGTATCTATGTCGCCATCGGCCAGAAGGCCGCCAAGGTCGCCCAGGTCGTGGGTGTCCTCGAAGAAGCTGGCGCGATGGACCACACCATCGTGGTGGCCGCCAATGCCTCCGAATCGGCCGCACTCCAGTACCTGGCGCCTTATACGGGCTGCACCATGGGCGAAGAGATCATGGAAAGCGGCCGCGATGCCCTGATCGTCTACGACGACCTCAGCAAGCACGCCTGGGCCTACCGCCAGATCTCGCTCCTGCTGCGCCGGCCTCCAGGGCGCGAAGCCTATCCGGGCGACGTGTTCTACCTGCACAGCCGTCTGCTCGAACGCGCCGCCCGTCTCGAAGCCGGCGGATCCCTCAGCGCCCTCCCCATCATCGAGACGCAGGCGAACGACGTGTCTGCCTACATCCCGACCAACGTCATCTCCATCACCGACGGCCAGATCTACCTGGAGTCCGACCTCTTCAACGCGGGCATCCGGCCGGCCATCAACACCGGTCTCTCGGTCAGCCGCGTTGGCTCCTCAGCCCAGACCAAGGCGATGAAGGCCGTCTCCGGCGGCCTCAAGGGCGACATGTCGCAGTACCGCGAACTCGCCGCCTTCGCCCAGTTCGGCACCAGCGACCTCGATGTCTCAACCCGCCGCCAGCTTGAACGCGGCCAGCGCGCCACCGAAGTCCTGAAGCAGGACCAGTTCCAGCCGCTCAGCCTCGCTGAAGAAGTCGTCGTCATCTACGCACTCACCGGTGGCCTCCTGGATGATGTGCCGGTCAACAAGGTGCGCGCCTTCGAAAATGAGCTCCGCAAGTACCTGGGCAGCAACGAGCGAGACCTGATCGCCGAAATCCAGGCCAACCCGGCGATGACGCCCGAACTGCAGGAACGCCTGCGGGCCGTGCTCGGCACGTTCAAGGACACGGTCCCTTACTAGGACCTGACAAGACCGCGGCGGGCAGCGATGCCCGCCCCAGCCCGGGCCGCTGATCCAACAGCAGCCCGTGAATCCGGGGACGAGAGACAGCAATGGCGACCATCCGGCAACTGAAGCGGCGCATCCAGAGCGTCAAGAACACGGCGAAGATCACCAACGCGCTGCAACTCGTTGCTGCTTCGAAGATGCGCCGCGCCCAGGACCGCGCCGAGCAGTCCAGGCCCTATGCCCAGAAACTCCGCGTCGTGCTCGCAGGGCTCGCCACCCAGTCGAGCGAAGATCAGGACGTCGCCCGCCACCCGCTCCTCGTCTCCCGGCCGGTGAGCAACATCGCGGTCCTCCACATCACCCCCGACCGCGGCCTGTGCGGCGGCCTCAACGCCAACATGAACCGCAGCGCCGGCACGTTCGTCGCCATGCAGCACGAACCCGTCCAGGTCGTCGCAGTTGGCAAGAAGGGCCGCGACTTCTTCGTGCGCGCCCACGTCCACCTGGCGGCAGAATTCACCGACCTCGGCGACTACCCGTCCCAGGCCGACACCCTGGGAATCACCCGCCTCATCATAGACGACTATCTGGCCGAGAAGGTCGACCGCGTCTATGTCAGCTTCCCGGAGTTCGTCTCGACGGCGACCCAGCGGCCCACCATCCGTCAGCTTCTCCCCATCGAGCCTCCTGCGGCGGTGGAAGGGGAGGATGAGGCACAGCTCGCGGACTACATCTTCGAGCCCTCCCCGGATGTCGTCCTCGCCGGGCTCCTGCCGCGCTATATCGAGATGCAGATCTACGAGGCGATCCTGCAGAACGCCGCGAGCTTCCAGTCGGCCCAGATGGTCGCCATGAAGAACGCGACCGACAACGCGCAGGACATCACGCGCGAACTCACACTCACCGACTACAAGGCCCGCCAGGAGCAGATCACCAAGGAACTGCTCGACATCGTTGGCGGCGCCGCCGCGCTGGAGGGTTAGGCTGGCTCGCTACGCAGCAGTCATCTTCGACATGGACGGCGTCCTCGTGGACGGCGAGCCGCTGCATTTCGAGGCGGTCAACGAACTCCTCGGCGAAGAGGGCCTCTCCATCTCGCTCGACGCCTACAAGCCCTACATGGGCACAAAGACCGGCTGGGCCGACATGATGCGCGATTACGGCCTCTCCCGCCCCCGTGAGGAATACTCGGCCCGCTATCGCGAACTCATCCTCAAGCGCTACCGCGACCGCAGCGAGCCGCTCCCCGGCGCCGTCGAACTCGTACGCTCACTCCAGGCCGGCGGCCAGCGGATGGCGGTTGCCTCCTCGTCTATCGAACCGTGGGTTGAGGCCTGCCTCGCCCGCATTGGTCTTCGCAGCCACTTCGAGCTGCTGGTGACCGGCAGTGATGTGGAGCGCGGCAAGCCCGAGCCAGATATCTACCTGCTCGCCGCCGAGCGCCTCGGGGTCGATCCGTCGCACTGCCTGGCCTTCGAAGATGCCCCGGCCGGCATCGAATCGGCGAGGCGCGCCGGAATGACCGTCTGGGCCGTCCGGACCGACTACACCCGGGGGCTCGCGCTCCCGGATCCCCACCGCGAGTTCGATTCGCTTCACGATGTTGAACTCCACGCCATCCTCGGGGTGGCGGCATGAATATCCAAACGTTGAGCAGCCCGCACCCACGCGAGCTGCCCCAGGTCACTGCGAAAACCCCGGAGGTTCTCCCATGGTCATGACTGCCACCAACGAGGGACGTGTCGTCCAGGTCATCGGGACCGTGCTCGACATCGAGTTCCCGCCGGAGCACCTCCCGGCAATCAACAACGCCGTCAACGTCATCCGCGACGACGGCAGCGCCCTCGTCACCGAGGTGCAGCAGCACCTGGGCAATAACTGGGTCCGCTGCCTCGCCATGGACAGCACCGACGGCCTTCGCCGCAACACCCGCGCGGTCGACACCGGCGAAGCCATCTCGGTCCCCGTGGGTGAGCTTTCCCTCGGCCGCATGTTCAACGTGCTTGGCAAGCCGATCGACAACCTTCCCGACCCGACGGAGGCGCCCCGCTGGGGTATCCATCGCACCCCGCCCTCGTTCGAGGAGCAGGAGACCACCCCGTCGGTCCTCGAGACCGGCATCAAGGTCATCGACCTCATCGCCCCGCTCGTCCGCGGCGGCAAGGTCGGCCTCTATGGTGGCGCTGGCGTCGGTAAGACCGTTGTCATCCAGGAGCTCATCTCCAACATCGCTCGCGAGCACGGCGGTTACTCCGTCTTTGCCGGCGTGGGGGAGCGCTCTCGCGAAGGCAACGACCTCTGGCACGAAATGCGGGAATCCGGCGTACTCCCCAAGATGGCCATGGTCTTCGGTCAGATGAACGAGCCTCCCGGCGTGCGCCTCCGTGTCGCCCTCACTGGCCTCACGATGGCCGAGTACTTCCGCGACGAAGAAGGCCGCGACGTCCTCTTCTTCGTCGACAACATCTATCGCTACACCCTCGCAGGCATGGAAGTCTCGGCGCTCCTCGGCCGCATGCCTTCGGCCGTGGGCTACCAGCCCACCCTCGCGACGGAGATGGGCGACCTCGAAGAGCGCATCACCTCCACCAAAAAGGGCTCGATTACTTCCTTCCAGGCCATCTACGTGCCCGCCGACGACTACACCGACCCTGGCGTGGCAACCACCTTCGGACACCTCGACGCGGTCGTCGCCCTCGAACGCGCCCTCGCCGAGCAGGCCCTCTTCCCGGCCATGGACCCGCTCACTTCGTTCTCCCGCGCCCTCGAACCCCGCGTTGTTGGGCAGGAGCACTACGAGATCGCCCGCGGCGTCCAGACCGTGCTCCAGCGCTACAAGGACCTCCAGGACATCATCGCCATCCTCGGCATCGACGAACTCTCGGACGATGACAAGCTGACGGTCGCCCGGGCACGGAAGATTCAGCGCTTCCTCACCCAACCGATGTTCGTGGCCGAGCAGTTCACCGGCACCCCCGGCCAGTATGTCCCCATCCGCGAGACCATCCGCGGCTTCAAGGAGATCCTCGACGGTCAGCACGACGGCCTCCCGGAACAGGCCTTCTACATGGTCGGCAACATCGACAGCGCGGTCGAAAAGGGCCGTCAGCTGGCGGAGGCCTAGGCCATGCCGCTCACGGTCGAACTGGTGACCGCCGAGCGGGTCGTCCGCGTCGAACCGGGCGTGGATGTGCTCGTCGTTCCCGGCAGCGAGGGGCAGATGGCCATCCTCCCCCACCACGCCGCCCTCATGACCACGCTGGACCCTGGTGAGCTGGTCATGCGTCGCGCCGGCCAGGAAGACGCCTTCGCGGTCACCGGCGGCTTCCTCGAAGTCCGCAACGACCGGGTGACGGTGCTCGCCGACGCCGCCGAACCTTTCGAAGAGATCGACGCCGCCCGCGCCGAGGCCGCCCGTGCGCGTGCCGAGGAGCGCCTTCGCCTCTACCGCGAAGGCCGCGCCGGCGATCTCGATGTTGCCCGCGCTTCCGCCGCACTCCAGCGCTCGCTCATGCGCCTCCGCATCGTCCAGCGCCGCCGGCGCCCGGGGCCTCCGCGGGTCTAGTTCCACGCACGATAGTGCAGCGCCTGCTGCAACGCGGGCCTTCTGCTTCCTATTCACGCCGGTGGATCTGGGGCGCACGTCTGCCAAACTGACGTTCGCCCGATGTGAATGGACGCCATAGACTGGCCACAGAGATGACAACGCGTGTGCGCGGCGGCAAGTATGTGGTCCAGGGTGGCGTTGTGCTCCGCGGCGCCGTTGATATCTCCGGCGCCAAGAACCACGCCCTCGCCGCGATGTGTGCCGCCCTCCTCACCGACGAAGACGTCTTCCTTACCAACGTTCCCTACATCAGCGACGTCGACAGCCTTGGCGAACTCCTGGTGAGCCTCGGTGCAGTCGTCGAGCGGATCCCGGGCGGCTCGCTCCGGATGAACGCCGCGGGCGTCAACGTGTTCGAAGCCCCTACCGAACTCATCTCCGAAAACCGCGCCTCGTTCCAGGTCATGGGTCCGCTCCTTGCGCGTCATGGTTTCGCTGCTTCAGCTCCCCCGGGTGGCGACGTCATCGGCCAGCGCCCAATCGATGTCCACCTCTCAGGTTTCGAAGCGATGGGCGCTGTGGTCGAGCGGGAGGGCGAACGATTCGTTGCCCGCACCGGTCGTGACGGCCTGGTCGGCGCCCGCGTGTTCATGGACTATCCGTCCGTCTCTGGTACCCAGAACGTGATGATGGCCGCGACCCTCGCCCGGGGGCACACCACCATCGTGAACGCCGCCACCGAGCCCGAAGTCCAGGAACTCGCCATCCTCCTCAACGCCATGGGCGCCCAGATAACCGGCATTGGCAGCCAGATGCTCGAAGTAGAGGGCGTCGACCAGCTACACGGCACCACCGGGCGCGTCATGCCCGACCGCATCGAGACCGGTACCTGGGCCATCGCTGCCGTCATGACCGGCGGCGACCTGGTGATCCGCGACGCCCCGGTGGGCGTGCTGGATGCGCTCATCCACAAGCTCCGGGCTACTGGCGCCCACATCGAGGAGACCGAGGGCGCCCTCCGCGTCCATGCCGGCGCCCCCATCCGTGCCGTGAGTTTCCAGGCGCTGCCCTATCCCGGCCTCGCCACCGACCTCCACGCACCCTTCGCCGCCCTCCTGACGCAGGCCACCGGCGTCTCCATCATCCACGAGCGCGTCTTCGATAACCGCATGCTCTACGTGAGCGAGCTGCGAAAGATGGGCGCCGAAATCGTCAGTACCGGCTCTTCCGCCATCGTCTCCGGACCTACCCTCTTGCACGGCACCCGGGTGCGCGCGCTCGACGTCCGGGCCGGTGCAGCCGTGCTGCTCGCGGCCATGGTCGCGCAGGGGACCACGATCATCGACGATGTATACCATCTTGATCGCGGGTACGAACGCCTGGACGAAAAACTCAGGGCACTTGGTGTAGAACTGGAGCGGCATTAGATGGCCATGGAATTCCTCGCCCCGAAGAAGGCCGGCATCGACCTCGGGACGGCAAATATCCTCGTCTACGTCAAGGGCCAGGGCATCGTCGTGAACGAGCCCTCCGTCGTCGCGCGACATAATCGTGACAACGCCATCGTCGCCGTGGGCAACGAAGCCCGCGCGATGCAGGGCCGCACCCCGGGCTCCATCAGCGTCATCCGCCCGATGCGCGACGGCGTGATCGCCGACTACCTCACCACTGAGGCCATGCTCCGCTACTTCATCGGTATCATCACCGGGCGCTTCAATCTGATCCGCCCGGAAGTCATGGTGACGGTCCCGGCAGGTGTCACCAGCGTGGAGCAGCGCGCGGTCCGCGATGCCTCCGAACAGGCCGGCGCCCGCAAGCCCGCCCATCTTGTCCCCGAGCCGCTCGCCGCGGCCATCGGCGCCCGCATCCCCATCGGTACCGCGCGCGGGAACATGGTGGTCAACATAGGTGGCGGCCGGACCGAAGCGGCGGTCATCTCGCTCTACGGCATCGTCGTCAGCGAGTCCGTCCGCATGGCCGGCGACCGCATCGACGAGGCCATCGTTGCCTACGTCCGCCGTCGCCACAACCTCATCATCGGCGACCGCACCGCCGAGGAGATCAAGATCGCCATCGGCAGCGCCCTCCCGGTCGATGAGGGGCTGGCCACCCAGGTGCGCGGGCGGGACCAGCTCAGCGGCCTCCCGAAAACCATCTCGCTCACCAGCAACGAGGTCGCCCAGTCCATTCAGGACTGCCTCGGCACCATCGTCCAGACCGTCCGCGCGGTGCTCGAAAAGACGCCGCCCGAACTCGCGGCCGACGTCATCGACCGCGGCATCGTGCTCACCGGCGGCGGCGCGCTCCTTCGCCACATGGACGAACTGCTAACCCAGGAGACCGGGGTCCCCTGCTACGTCGCCGACAACCCCCTGGAGTGCGTGGCCATCGGCGCGGGCATCGCCCTCGACCACCTCGACGTTATCAAGCGCTCCCTGCCGACCGAGGAAGAGAACCTCGTCGGGCTCTTCCCCTCTCCGGACCAGCGCTAAGGCGCGTTGTTGCGACGAGGCTTCCTTCCGGTGATCCAGAGGGTGCCTTCCCGCTTCGAAAGCCCGCTGAGCTTCGTATCGTTTTTCGCGATGAACGCCTGCACCGCCGCCGGGTTGGTCTTCGAATACTCCCGCAGCGCCCACCCGATCGCCTTCCGGATGAAGAACTCGCGGTCACCGGCGCGCCGCTCGGAATAGCGGAACAGACGAGCCTCGTCCGTCCGTCCCTTGTAGGTGAGCTGGTGCAGGATGGCCGTCCGCGCCAGCCAGATGTTGTCATCCTCGATCCAGCGGTCCATCTCCGCCGCCAGCGCCGGATGAGACAGGACCAGCGGCCCGACCACCCGTGCCGCCAGGCCGTCGACCGTGTCCCACCACGACTTCATCGTGATCAGGTCCCGCGCCACCGCCAGGAACCGGGGCCCACACACGCGCACGTGGCGCACCACATGGTCGACCGCAACGTACTGGTACTCCCGTTCCGGCAGCGCGTACACGCCAAGCGCGAAGCCGGTCAGGTCGGTTTCCGAAGGAGCAGGCAACCCCGCCAGCGCCACCTTGTGCACCGCCCGCCGCTCGCCCGTCGGGATGCCCAGGAAGGGAAACTGGCCGCGCATGTATCGCGACATGCCAACGGCCCGGTCGGGGTCACGGTGGGCACTGAGCGCGGCCACAATGCGTGCCAGCGCGTCCTCCGAGTATTCAGACACGACGCGACTCTCCGGCAGCCTACTTAACCCCCGGCTCCGCCCGCTTGATGTAGAAGGTCATGCTCTAAAATCCCCTTTTGCTCCCTTAATGTTAAGTCAACCCGGCTCAGATTTCAGATTCACAACACGACGTAACCGTTCAGGCCTCCTCCAGCATTATGGTGCCCACCATGGCACCATCCGGGCACCATGGCACCAAATGGACACCAATTGCTGAGGCAGATCTACGGCCGGCGGTCGGTCTCGATCCGTGCCCGTTCGTCGCGCCGCAACCGCTTCACCGTGATCACGTAGGTCCACTCGCTGGGCTCGTCATCATCCTTGCTCGTCCCGGCCCTGGGCTTCGCTGTTGAGACCGCCTGCTCGCTGTCGGGCATCCCGAGGAACTCGGTGAGCATGTGTCGGCCGACCAACTTGCGGAACCCCAGGTCGATGCTCCGGATCTCGCCGCTCCGAATCAGCTGGTAGACCGTGTTCCGCCCGATGCCCAGGATTTCGGCGACCTCCTCCGCAGTGAACGTCAGCTTGTCTGGCAGCTCT
>CAUJEQ010000187.1 GCA_963169135.1 Chloroflexota bacterium | reverse complement strand
CATGCACTACCTGGATGAGGGCGAGCCGGGTGCGCCAGTCATGCTCCTCCTGCATGGCATGCCCACCTGGTCGTTCCTGTACCGGCGAATGATCCCGGGACTCGTTGCGGCCGGCTACCGCTGCATAGCTCCCGACCACATTGGCTTTGGAAAGAGCGACAAGGTGCTCGAAGACGAGTGGTATTCGATAGAAAAGCACAGCCAGAACCTGCGGCGCCTGGTGCGCGCGCTGGACCTCCAGCGCGTGACTCTGGTGTGCCAGGACTGGGGCGGCCCCATCGGCCTCCGGCAG
Source organism: Chloroflexota bacterium (assembly GCA_963169135.1). GTDB lineage: Bacteria > Chloroflexota > Dehalococcoidia > Tepidiformales > Tepidiformaceae > Amarobacter. The sequence goes on along the minus strand of CAUJEQ010000187.1, from coordinate 4,660 downwards.
GCGGTCGACATGCCGGAGCGGTTCGAGCGGCTGGCGATCCTCAACACATGGCTCCATCACCACGGATACGAGTACAGTCCGGCCATTCGGGCGTGGAATGCGGCCTGGCACCCAGGGGGAGCGATGGACCAGTTGCAGGGCTGTGGCTTCGTCATGCAGAACTATTTGGCGAATTTCCCGAGGGGATCCACGCCCCTCACACCCGAAGCGGCTTTCGCTGCCTATGAGGCGCCATTCCCCGACCGGGCCTCGAAGGCTGGCCCGCGCCGGTTCCCGCTCTCGATACCGTTCGACAACCCGGAAGGTGGTAACGCCGCCGAACAGGAGCGCTGCTTCGAAGCCCTGCGCTCGTGGGCGAAGCCCATCCACTTCATCTGGGGGGAGCGCGACCAGGTGTTTACGGAAGCGTGGGGACGCGCCTGGGCGGCGATGTATCCCCGGGCGACCTATGACGGGCTCGACGCCGGTCACTTTCTCCAGGAATCGCACGGCCCGGAGATCGTCGAAATCCTGCTGGGGCGCATCGCGGAGGAGTGACCGCCCGCGATGCGCCTGCTGGTGCCTATGGCTCAGGCGAGCAGTTCCGCCGCCGTGAGGTTGAACTCCTTCAGCACGTCGGCCGCGTAGGTGATGTGTCCCGAGTTCACCGCCGGGTCGCCGTGTACGAGGTGGAGGCAGGCTTCCGCCATGTGCTCGACCGGCGTGGCCATGTCCTTGTTCGCCTCGGTGACAAGCCCGTGGTGCAGCACGCCCGGTGTGGCGACCAGGCCCGGCGAGATGACGTTCACGGCAATGTTGTCGTTGCTGGCTTCCGAGGCGAGACCCGTGGTGAAGCGTTCGAGCGCCGCCTTGCACATGCCATAGACTGTGCCGCCCCGGCCCGGCGCGCGCAGCTGCGGGTGCAGCGCCGCGTGCGAGGAGATGTTCAGAATCCAGCCCGACTTCCGCTCCCGCATCGATGGCAGGACCAGCTGCGCCAGGTGGAACGGCCCAAACACCTGGACTTCGAACATCAGTTTCATCCGCTTCTCCGGGAAGCTATCGACCGGGATGAAGTACGTGATTGCGGCGTTGTTCACGAGGATGTCGACGGGGCCGAAGTGGTCCACGGTCTGCTTGATGAGCGCTTCGCGGTCGGCGGCCTCGGAGAGGTCGCAGCGGACCGCGAGGGCTTCGCCACCCGCGTCGTTGATCCGCTTCACGACGCTGTTGATGCTGCCGGGGAGCATGTGGTCGCCTTCTTCGACGGTACGGGCGGAGACGACCACCTTCGCGCCTTCCATCGCGTAGCGGATGGCGATCGCCTCGCCGATGCCGCGCGATGCGCCGGTGACGACGGCGACTTTGCCGGCGAGCACCCCATTCTTGTTGATTGTTGCCATGGGTCGGAGTTCCTCCAGTGATCTCGGGATACGAGTGGGCCGATCTTGGCGGCTGGCTGGCCCGCTGTCACGCCCGGCACTCCGCCCGCTGCGGAGACTGACCTCCGATGCCGACAACGAGGGCGTGACGGGACATTCATCGACCGACCAATTTGGCATCCGCACCGAGGTGTTGCGCTCCCGCCGAGCCCAGGTGGCGACGCTTGTGTACCTCGTCTTCGGCGCCGCATACCTCTGGTGGCGCACCTTCAACACGGTCAACACCGATGCGCCGTACCTGTCCATCCCGCTTCTGGCAGCGGACTACCTTGGATTCGTTTTCTTCATCCTGTTCGCCCTGAACCTCTGGTCGCGCGTGCGGCGCTACGCCCCGCCCCCGGCGCCGGACCGCTCGGTCGATGTCTTCATTCCCACCTACAACGAGCCACTCTCCATACTGAAGCCAACGGTGCTTGCCGCGCTCTCGATGCGCTATCCGCACCGGACCTACGTGCTGGACGACGGCCGCCGCGATGAGGTCCGCCAGTTTTGCGCCGAAGTTGGTGCGGAATACCTCCGCCGCCCCGACAACCGCGGCGCCAAGGCAGGGAACGTCAACGCCGCCCTTCCCCAGACCGGCGGGGAGTTCATCGCCATCTTCGATGCCGACCACGCGCCCTTCGAGGAGTTTCTCACCGAGTTGCTGGGGTACTTCGACGACCCCCAGGTGGCGCTTGTCCAGTCGCCCCAGGCGTACTACAACCTCGACTCATTCCAGCACGGCCGGAGAAAACGCCTGGAAGGGAAGCCCTGGCACGAACAGTCGATCTTCTACGACATGATCATGCCCGGGAAGGACCGCGCGAACGCGGCCTTCTGGTGTGGCTCGAGCGCCATTCTCAGGCGGTCAGCCCTGGAACAGGTCGGAGGCGTCAACACGCTGACTGTGACCGAAGACATGCACACTTCGATGCTCATGCACGCGGCCGGGTGGAAGTCGGTTTACCACGACCGCGAACTTGCAGCCGGCATTGCACCGGACGACCTCGAGCCCTTCCTCGTGCAACGGCTGCGCTGGGCCCAGGGAGCGATGGAGCTATTGCGCAAGGACAACCCGCTGATGCGGCGCGGGCTTTCGTGGCGTCAGCGGGTCGCCTACTTCACCAGCGTGGCTTACGTCATCGAGTATGTGCCAAAGGCGATCTACCTTTCGATGCCGCCGCTGGTCCTGATCACGGGCGTCCTGCCGATGACGAACATGGGATGGAACTTCGTCTTCCGGTTCGTCCCCTACTACCTGCTGGGCGTCCTCGCGACCCGGTGGCTCACCGGCGGCACGAATCCCTACCTCCGCTCCGAACGGTTCCACGTCCTGAAAGTCGAAATCATGCTGCGCGCGATCACGTTGCTGGTGTTCCCCAGGAAGCTGAAGTTCAAGGTGACCCCCAAGTCGGCCGGCGCGGACGAACGGCGTTTGACGGTGCTGAGGCACTTACGGACCCAAATCGCCGTCGGGGGGCTGTGCGCCGCCGCGGCGGTGTGGGGATTCTTCTCCTGGCTGGCGGGAGCCTCGTGGGCACTCACCGGCGTGTCGCTGTTCGTCACCATCGGGTGGGCAACCTTCAACGCGGGTCTTGTCGGCCTGCTCATGCGTTCGGTGCTGCAGCGGCACCACCGGCGCCAGGTCTACCGGTTCCCGGTCCAGGTCCCCGTGACCATCTCGCGTGGCCGGCGCAAACGGCGTGCCGAGACCCTCGACCTCTCGACGACCGGCCTCGGCTGGCGGTCACCGACGTGGTATTCGCCGGGCACGCGTGTCCAGGTCGAACTCAACTCCCCGTCGAGGGTGCCCATCCGGGCCCCGGCGACGATAACCATGTGCATCCCGGAGACGCCCGGATTCCGGATCGGCGCGGAGTTCGTGGATCTGCCGCCCGAAGATGAACGGCAGCTGGTGCTCCTGCTCTACCAGGGCCTGGCCCCCGCGACGGTGCACTGGCACGCCAGGCCCGAGCGTGCGGATTCGATCGCCGCATAGCCACGGTGCGGCGGCCAAGGCTAGACTGCCCACATTCGATGGCCCTCAACACGATCTGCGCGACCTGTGGCACCACGCTCCACTCAGAGCTTTCGCGCACGCTTGGACGATGCGGCGCCTGCCGCGCTGGCGAAGAAACCGGTGGAGAATACCCCACGCCGCCGCCCGATCTTCGCAGGCGCGCGCCGGGAGCCGCCGCAGCGGACCCGAAGGGCGAGGTACGCGGCGTTAGCCGCGGTTCCCCTTGCTCGCCCCCGTTATCTCGGCCATGAGCTCGACAGCCCGGTCGTCCCCGGCGATGGTCAGGCCAGTGAGGCCGCTGTCCTCCCAGGCGCGGTAGCGTTCGCGGATGCGGTCCGGCGGCCCGACCAGCGCTCCGTCGTCGCAGAACTCGTCCGGGACGGCCTCCATGGCTTCACCCTTGCGGCCGGCAAGGTAGAGTTCCTGGATCGTTTTCGCTGAGTCGCCATATCCGCGGCGCACCATCATGTCGTTGTGGAAGTTCTTGCTGGTGTGGCCCATGCCGCCGACATAGAGGGCGATCCGGGGCTTCATTTGCCGGAACGCGTCCCGCAGATCGTCGGTGACGATCACGGAAACGCTCGACTGCATCTCGAAATCCTTCCACGACTTGCCGTTCCCGGCCCGTGCGAAGCCCTCTTCGATCCAGGGGCGGTACATATGCGCGGTCGCCGGCACGAACCCGAGGGGCAGGATGCCGTCGCACACCTCGGCCGCCAGCCTCACATTCGTTTCGGTGCCGCTCCCCAGCCAGACCGGGATGTCCGGGTTCATGTGGAGGATAGACTTGAGCGGTTTGCCGATGCCCATGGCTCCCGGCCCGGTGTAGGGGAGGGAGATCTCCTTGCCCTGGTGCGTGACCGGCTCTTCGCGCGCGAAGATCTTCTTCATGATGGTCACGTAATCGCGCAGCCTGTAGTAGGGTCGCCCCCAGGGCTGTCCGTACCAGCCTTCGACAATCTGCGGCCCCGAAACGCCGATACCGGCAATGAATCGGCCTCCGCCGGAAAGTGCATCGACGGTCGCGACCTGCATTGCGGCCATCGCGGGTGGGCGCCCGGCGAGCTGCATGATCCCCGTGCCGACCCGGATGCGCTTTGTCAGCGCGGCGATGTATGCCAGCGGCGTGACGGCGTCTGAACCATAGGCTTCCGCCGTCCAGACGGAGTCGTAGCCGAGCTCCTCGGCGCGGAGGACCTTTTCGATGGGGAGCCGCATGTCGGCCCCTGAATATCCAACA